>JAJYMU010000188.1 GCA_021786655.1 Bacteroidota bacterium | reverse complement strand
AGACCTCCGGAATTACTTCCGGAGCGGTAGGCTTTTACCCTGCCTTTTCACCTTTACCCGCCGAAGGTGGGTTTAGCCCGCCTTTGACAGGAAGTATTTTTTCTGTGGCACTTTCCGTGTACCGAACAAACCGGCACCCCGGGAGTTACCCGGCACTTTGTTCTGCGGAGTTCGGACTTTCCTCTATTCAAGGAGGTCCTCCTTAAATAGCAACTGCCCAACATGAATCATCAACTGTTCTTCTGCTTCTTTTATTTAACATAATTACTTTCAACTGGGTTAAATATAATAAAATTTGATCGAGGGCGCATCTCTAAAATCGGTATTAATAAGAAGGTGCGGAATAGAAAAGCTTAATTACTCATCAGATTTGTAATAAAATGCATGTTTTTCGAATTGGAGTTCGAAAGGATAATCTTGATTACAGCGGTAAGCGGGACCGACAAGAACATTCCAACTATTCCCCATAGATAACCCCACAACAATAACGAGAGAAGTATTACAAGCGGATTCAAACCTAATTGATCGCCGAAAATTTTCGGTTCAATTAAGTTGCCAATAATATTCTGCAGTATGATTAATACACCGGCAACTATGGAGGCATAACCGAAAGACTGATATTGAATAAGCGCCATCAATGAAGGAAGAATAACCGCAATAACGGAACCGACGTTAGGAATAAAATTTAAGAGCAGGGCAAGTGATGCCCAGATAATAAAGAATTGAACACCGAATAACCACAGAATAAGTCCGAATAAAATTCCCATACTTAAGCTGATCAGAAACTTTGTTACGATATATCTCTGAATTTGTTCGGTGATGTCTTTGAATGTTCTTTGTAATTTTATTTCCCGCTGAAAAGTTAATGTCTCGGCTGTTTCCTCTTCCGTTTTTTGATCGGCACTGTTTTCATCATCGGAAGATGATTTTTCTTTTTTCATTTTCTTTAGAGACGACTTAATTCCCTTTTCAACGTATCTCATACGGATAGCTTCAACTATTTTATGATGCCCGCTGCTTATGAAAATAAAAAAGAACAGCGCGAGCAGAATGCTCACAACAACGGAAAGCGTGGAAGAGAGAACGCCGCTTGTAATCAAATTAAAATTGATGGATTTCAGCAATCGCGAGACGCTAAAATGAGTAAACAGCCGGTCTCTAATTCCCAATGAAACCGATGTTTCGCTGATGATGTGATTTAACTTGCTTTCATAAAGCGGTAGCTGTGCGCTAAACTGAATGAACCGGTCTATCAACACTCTTGATATTCCGTAAAGAATCGAACTTGTTAAAAACAGATCGATGAAAATTATAAACAGCAACGGGACTTTTTTCGATTTTAGAAATTGGTTAAGCGGTTCAAAGAAGAAAAATAAAATGTAGGCTATCACCAGCGGAATGAATATATGCTGAAGTTCCATCAGCACAAAACAGATTACAAACAATCCCAGAACAGAAACAAAAAATCTTACAACCGGATCACCCAAAATCTTTTTCATAACCCCAGCAGACTTTTTACATAAAGAAAAATACAAAAATGAATTTATATAAAGCTATTTTTGATTAACTTTTAAGAGAAAATCTTAAACTTTTCGCGGATGGTTTTATGAGAAAAAGTCTTTACATTCACAAAAGTAAATTACTGTTTATCATCTTCACTATTTTAAGCGTTTCTATTATGGCAAAAAGCAGCGCTACATCCAAAGCACGCACACCCGAAGAAATTAAATCCGTAAAGCACGTCGAGTGGAGCCGCGCGGCAACAATTTACGAAGTGAACGTGCGCCAATATACTCGCGAAGGAACTTTTAAGGCGTTTGCCAAAAGTTTACCGCGATTGAAGAAAATGGGAGTTGATATTTTATGGTTCATGCCGATTCATCCCATCGGCGAGTTGAACCGGAAAGGAACGCTGGGCAGCTACTACTCCGTAAAAGATTATACTGCTGTAGATCCGGCTTACGGCACAGTTAACGATTTCAAAAAAGTAGTTAAGCAAGCTCACAAACTGGGAATGCATGTTATTATCGATTGGGTTGCAAATCACACGGCATGGGATAATGTGTGGGTGAAATCGCATCCGGATTTTTATACGAAAGACAAAAAGGGAAACTTTGTTCCGCCGGTAAAGGATTGGACCGACGTAATCGATCTTAATTATGACAACAAAGAACTTTGGAACTACATGCGCGATGCTATGAAGTTCTGGATTGATAAATGCAACATAGACGGTTTCCGGTGCGACGTTGCGGCAATGGTTCCAACGGAATTCTGGGTTTGGCTTCGTCCTCAACTTGAAAAATCAAAACCAATCTTTATGCTTGCCGAAGCTTCTGAACCGGAACTTCACCAGGTATTTGATATGACTTACAATTGGCAGCTTAAAGATTTATTTGTCGGATGCGCAGAAGGAAAAAAGAATCCTTCGGATTTTTACAAGTACTTTGAAAAAGAGAAGAAGGAATATCCGATAGATTCATACCGGATGGTGTTCACAACCAATCATGATGAAAACTCATGGAACGGAACCGACAAAGAAAGATACGGCGATGCCGCCGAAGCATTTGCTGTTGTAACCGGTGTTGTACCGGGCATGCCTCTGGTTTACAACGGTCAAGAGGCGGGGCTCAATAAACGTTTGAGCTTTTTTGAAAAGGATACAATAAACTGGAAGCCAAACAAAATGAGCAGCATTTATTCGAAACTTTTCCATTTGAAAAAAGAAAGTAAAGCTTTGTGGAACGGAGCCAGTGGAGGAGAATTTCAAAAGGTTCCGGTTAACAATAAATCTATCTTCGCGTTCTACCGAGAGAAAGGTAAGGATAAAGTTGTAGCATTTTTCAATTTTTCGAAAGTAAAACAAGAAGTAAATCTAAAAGATGCCGGAATGCAAGGAACATTTCGCAATCTTTTTACAAATCAAACTGTTATATTAAATACAGAATCAAAAATTACTATTAACCCGTGGGGCTATGAGATATTAACCAAATAGAGAAAGATGAATTACCGGGATAAGATTTCATCATCAAACAAATCTGTTTACATTCTCATATTAAGCGCCGGCGTAATAATGGCGCTGGCAATTGCGTACAGTCTGTTCATGGGAATTAGGGTTAACTTTACCTATACAACTCTTCTCGATGCCTCTCTCAACATTAAGACAAACGTTCTTCACGCCAGGACAAATTTTCTTAGATATACGGAAAATGAAAAACCTCAATTGCTGAATGATGCATGGCAGAGCCTTTCGCTTGCAGAATTTAACGCGCATGTGATTCTTGAAGAAAAAGATAGAATGAACATCGTTTCTCTTCCTTTAAATGACCTCGCATTAAAAGAAAACGTTCAACAACTTCAGGTCGTGCTGCTGGAGTTTAGAGGATTATCGTTCGATCTGGGCAAAGAGAGCACGCCGGAAGCTAAAAACGAATTTAAAACGAAATTGGAACTTATTTTTTCAACCATAGATAATAATACAGCATTGATTGAAACCGACGTGAGGGCATTGCTCGCATCTCAAATTAGAATATTCCGTTTCACACAATTCGGATTGATCGGCATTAGCTTGTTGCTATCGTTTATAAGTGTTTTGGTTTTTTACAGGTATGAAAAGCAGAGGAACGCATATATCAAAGAAATAAAAGCCGCCAGTTTAAGTTTTGAAAAAGGATTGCATAGAACCACAAAAACGGAAGAAGCGCTTCAGGAAAGTCAACGTAAACTTAGTACTCTTGTTCAGAATTTACCCGGAATGGTTTACCGATGCAAGTTGGGACAAGTCTGGGTGTTGGATTATGTGAGCGATAAATGTCTGCATGTCACAGGATTCAAGTCGGAAGATTTAATTAACAACAGAGCCCTTTCATATTATGATTTAATTTATCCGGAGGATCTCAAAAAGAATTACGAAATCATTAAAACTGCATTGGAAGAAAGAAAGTCGTTCCAATTAATTTATAGAATTAAAACCGCCGCCGGATTTGAAAAATGGGTCTGGGAACAGGGTGCAGGTATATATTCGGAAAAGGACGACGATACAATAGCTCTGGAAGGATTCATAACGGATATAACCGAGCAGAAAAACATTGAAGAGCAGATTAACCTTCAAAGCACTGCGCTCGAAGCAGCCGCTAACGGAATTGTAATTACAGATAAAGACGGTAATGCTCTTTGGGCCAATACTGCTTTTACGAAACTGACTGGATACTCTCTTAAAGAAGTTACCGGAAAGAATTTAAATGTTCTGAAATCCGGGCAGCACGACGAAAGCTATTATACCTACATGTGGAATAAAATAAAAGCCGGAGATGTGTGGCGCGGTGAGATAATAAATAAACGCAAAGATGGCTCGCTTTATACCGAGGAAATGACCATCACTCCAACAAAAAATCCGTCGGGAGAAATTATCTTTTACGTTGCAGTTAAGCAGGATATTACCGAGCGAAAACTCGCAGAACAGGCTTTGCAGGAAAGCGAACTTCGTTTCAGAGGTTTATTTGAAAATGCTACGGTCGGCATTTATCAAACAACGCCTGAAGGCAAAACTTTAATGGCAAATCCAACACTGTTGAAAATTACCGGATACAATTCTTTGGATGAGTTTTTCAAGTTGGATGTTAAAAATATTTATGCGGATAATTCACAACGGAATATTTTCAAAACTGAGATTGAGAAAACCGGATTGATACTAGGCGCCGAATTTCAATGGAAGAAGAAAGACGGAACGTTGATTTATGTGCGCGAGAGCGCACGTGTTGTAAGGGACGACAGCGATAGAATAATATATTATGAAGGAACCGTCGAAGACATTTCCGAAAAGAAAAAGACTGAAGAAGCATTAATTGAAGCTAAGAACAGAGCAGAGCTATCCGACCGGTTGAAATCCGAATTCTTAGCTCAGATGAGTCACGAAATCAGAACCCCGTTAAATGTAATTCTGAGTTTCACTTCAATGATGAAGGATGAATTGCAGGCTAAAGTTGACGAAGAAATGGCAAATGGTTTCGATGTTATCGATACAGAAGGTAAACGTATCATGAGAACGGTAGAACTAATTCTTAACATGTCGGAACTTCAAACCGGATCATATTCCTACAGAGCAAAGCGCATCGATCTGTATAAAGACGTTCTGCAAAAGACATTTCATAACTTCCAGGCATTGACAAAACAAAAGAAAATTTCATTAACAATAAATGATTTCGAAGGCGATCCGGTTATAGAAGCTGATGAATATTCCGTAAACCAAATTTTTTCTCATCTAGTTGATAACGCAGTAAAATACACGTCAAAAGGCAAAGTCGAAATTTCAATCAACCGAGATTCGCGAGATCATTTATATGTAGATATTGCCGATACCGGAATTGGTATTTCAGAAGAATACATGCCGATGCTCTTTACACCATTTACACGCGAAGAAAAAGGATACACAAGAAATTTCGAAGGCAACGGTCTCGGTCTTTCCCTCGTAAAAAAATATTGCGAGTTGAACGGCGCCGATATTAAGGTTACCAGCATGAAAGGAAAAGGAACTACCTTCCGGGTAATCTTTCCAACCATAAATTAAACAACAGATGAAAATTACATTTAAACCGCTAACCCCAAAGACGTGGGATGATTTTGAAACTTTATTCGGCGAGCGCGGCGCTTGCGGCGGATGCTGGTGTATGTGGCCCCGTCTCAGCAGAAAAGATTTTACAAAAAAGAAAGGCGCCGGTAATAAAAGAGCCGTGAAAACTTTGGCGAAAAAAAAAGAACAGATCGGTTTAATTGGTTATGTTGGAAAAGAGCCCGCTGCATGGTGCGCATTTGCACCAAGAGAAAAATATATCCGCATGGATAATTCAAAAGTGCTTGCAAGGATTGACGAGGAACCGGTTTGGTCTATACCGTGTTTCTTCGTAAGCAAAAATTTGCGAAGACAAGGTCTATCAACGGAAATATTGAAAGGTGTTATTGACTACTGCAAGAAGTTGAACAGAGTGCCTGCCCAGACTCAGACGGGAAAATCCCGCAGCGCAGGGAAAAAAGTAAAAATCTTAGAGGGCTATCCCACTGTTCCCTACTCGGAAAAAATCCCCGACGCATCTGCATGGCGGGGAATTCCATCGGCATTTATTAAAGCGGGCTTTGTTGAAGCAGCCCGCCGTTCGAATCCAAGACCGATCATGAGATACTATCTGTGAAACACAAAATCCAAAATTCGAAATTCAAAACAATCAAGAGCAAGCTTACTAAACTATTTTTTCGGAACCGATCTTAAAAATCCGCCGAAGCTCATAACTTCTTCAAGACGGCACGACCAAACCAATTCGTCGTTGTGAACTGTAATGTCCGGACATCCGTCGCACATGCTTTGTCTTCCGTCCGGCATAAAATCCACCGGCTGAATAAACATGATTGTCTGCAGATGGGCTTTCTTAAAAATTCTGAAAGGATTTTTCATCATGCTGCCGAGAGCTTTCCTAATTTTTTTATCGAACGGCCAGAGCAGAAGCATTGTTGATCTTCCCATCTTTGCAGTGGCGGGCGAAGCGTAAGAAAGATATTTGCCCGTAACAAAATGATGCGTACTCATAATCAATTCAAGAAACTTTGGACCGAGGTAACCGTAAATTTTATTTTTAGTACCGACGCGTTCTGTAAGAAGCCACTTAAACGAATCAACCTTTTCGGTACCGTTCAAATATGCCGCGGGAGTAAATTCCGGAAATTTCTCGCGCGCTTTCATTACCAAATCCGTAGAAAGAATATCCACTCTTCTGTTTTTGTCCGTGTGATATGCGATCGTCTGCCAATCAATTTTCTGTCCGCCCGCGTACCAATCGAACGGCATTGCCGGAACAATGTAACGGAAAGCTATGAAGACCATAGTGTGAACGATATCAATATTTTTGTGCGCCCACTCAATCATTCCCGGCACATACTGAAGCGTGTCTTCGTAAACGGTAGAATTGAACGAGCATGAAATTCCGCCGGCACTCGCAAGCATGCGCGCATATTTGTAACGCAGCTCATTCAGCTCCAATTCGGTTTTGCCTTTCCATTCACCGCCGCGTCCTTGTTTGCTATCGATATGAAAGGTAAATCCGTAAACGCCGGCTTTTTTTAATTCCATCAGCAATTCTTTTTTGAGAGCAAAGCCGTTTGTGTTGATAATCGGTTTCAATCCGCGGCGTTTAATGTCTTTTACAATATCAACCATTTGCGGATGAAGAAGCGGATCACCGCCGGCAATCGAAATGCAGTCTGAATTTCGTTTCTGCTGAAATATATCCAGTTCATGTTTTACTGTTTCAAAAGATTTGTGCGAATCTTTTTGATTCTCGCGGTAGCATCCGTCGCAAGAAAGATTGCACATTGAAGTCGGCTCAAGCCAGGAGATTGCATTATCGGCTAAAGTCCACGGAAGGCGGTAAAGATCCAGATGATTGATTACTTGATTCGACATAGTTAGTCCCCGTTTGTTTTATTTTTTCCAAAACACTATTTGAAGATGGTACGCAGTAAAAAAATTTATATATCGACTGTAAGTCGAGAGTACGCAAGGGACTTAAAACTTGTGCAAATGTACAAAAAAGAAAAAGGTAAATAAAAGTGATTTCTTCTCACCCGGTTAATATTATATACAGAGTGCTCGTTTTTGAAGAAAAACGGCTGACAAGATGAAAGACTTACTCTTTATAGCCGATTATTAGAGAGAATCCGTAGCTGGTATTTTTTCTTTCAATTTTTTTGACACCGGTTTTTTCCAGCCACTCTTTCATTTCTTTTTCGGTGTAGGTATCGCCGCTCCGTGTTCCGACAAGCATGTTCAATGCAAAGAATGCGCCGCCAGCGGGTTCGGTACGGTCGTCATTCATTACCCAATCTTTAATAATGATTTGTCCGCCGCTGTTCAATGCATCGTAACATTTTTTAATGAGCTGTGTGTTCTCATCGTAACTATTGATGTGAACGATTGCCGAAAGAAATATTAAATCGTAATTGTTTCCGAAATCGTCTTCCAAATAATCACCGCTAAGGAAATCCACTTTACCGGTTACGTTTTCCTGCTCAACATATTTTTTTGTGATCGGGATAATTCCGGGAAGATCGAAAACGGTTGCGGTCATTTGAGGATTTTGCTTAATGAACTCCATAGAAAATGTACCCGATCCGCCGCCGACGTCAAGCATTCGTTTCGCTTTTGATAGATCAATCATCATCGATAAAATTTTTGCCTCTTTAACCCCTCGGTAATGCATAGCAGCAATAAACGCTTCCTGCCAATCAATTCCGGATGGCGAAGGCTTGTGTGCGGCAACCGACGTTCCCTTCTTGACAGCATCCGTCAGTGTACTCCACGTTTGCCATAAACCGATTGAGTGAAAAAGTCCGCCCATAAATTCCGGTTTGCCTTTTACTAAATACTGAGAAGCGTTTTCTGCGTTGTAAAATTTGCCGTGAACTTTTCGGAGAAATCCCAACGCTACCAGCGCGTTCATAAGTCGATCCGTTGCACGCGCGTCAGTTTTAATTTTTTCTGAAATGTCGGATGAACTGAGAATTTTTTTATCAAGCAACGAAAATAAATCCAGTTCAATCGCGGTCAATAATATTCTACTCTGTTGAAATGAATTTGCAAGCGCCCGGATCTCTTCCGGCTTAAAATATTCGTTTGGAGTGTTCATTGTGGGCTCTTAATTTAAATTCGTTATGTAAGGGCTCGACATGTCGAGCCCCTACAAATTATATTCTTCTTCTGAATCCTTCGCCAAGAACTTCGTGAACGTTGTAAATTATTACAAATGCGGTCGGGTCAACTTCTTTTACGACATCGACAAGTTTTGTTACTTCACGAAGCGGAACCACCGTTAAAAGCATTTCGCGCTGAACATTAAGATAAACTCCGCGCGTGTTAACTGCAGTTACGCCACGACCAAGGTTTTTTAATATCGCTTCAGAAATTTCATCGAACTTATCTGAAATGATATATGCCGCGCGAGCGTAATCAAACCCGTCAATTATAATATCGATCAACCGTGACGAAATGAACAATAGAAAAATTGCATAAAATGTTAGAACAAGCGCCGGGCGATCGGGCGAAAGATTTTTTATATCTATAATAAATCCCGCGAACGCGATCACGATGAAATCAACAACCATTATTGATTGTCCCGGTTTGAAGCCGAATCTTTTGTGCAGAATGGAAGCAATTATATCGGAGCCTGCAGTAGTGCCCTTGAACTTAAAAATTATTCCGAGACCGATTCCTAGCAGAACCGCGCCAATCAATATCAGGAATAAAAAATCTTTCTGGTATAATTCTCTAACTGTCTGCGAGTCCTGAAGTCTGATCCACGAGAACCCGGGAATGTCCCCTCTAAAAAAATCTATGAAAAAAGAATTGAGCGAGAAACCGACGAATGTTCGCAACCCGAATTTTTTACCAAGTTCCTTTAATCCCCAAATAAAAAGAGGAATGTTCAAAATCCAAATTAAAATTCCGATCGGGATTTTGTTACCGGATAAATAATACAGCGCCATAGCAAGTCCGCTTACGCCGCCGGGAACAACGCGCGCATCAACCAAGAATACGCCGATACCGATTGACATTAGCGCCGAACCAACAGCTATGGCAGAGTAATCGATTACCGGATATTTTTTCAGGAAGGATTTTATCATACCGCCGTTAAGTTATTTTGAAAGTTTCCGATCAAAGATAAACAGAAATGTTTTTCATTAAAAGAAGAAGTTTACAACTTCCCCTCGCGGTAGAGCATTTGGGTTTTAATTCTCAAAAGCTGGCGTTCTATGATGAGGTCGGCAAGTTTTTCCGGGATTGTAGTTCTGTCTTTGCTGTGCAAAATTTCTCTTACTTTGGATTCGCTCACATCAATTCTGTACAAATTAGTGATGAACCGTTCGTAATCTCTCGACATCAGTTCCGAAACCTTGGCGATGAGGTGCTCGCGAATCATTGGCAAATCGGTTACTGTCGGAAGCGAATCTTTCGCAAGAGAAAAATCTTTGTAAAGTTTTTCAACTAAGGAAGGATATAATTCTTTTTCGTTCATTTTAATTAAGCATAGAGACGCGCGGCGGCGCGTCTCTACAAAAAAAATTAATACTTATACTTCAACCACTTAACAACTTCCGACCACTTTGGTTTTTTGCCGGTACGCAAAATTCCAACACGATAAATTTTTCCCGCGATAGGAAAAACCAAAAATATTGCGGCAATATTCAGCACCACGCAAGCAAACAATTGCCAAACCGGAACTTCAACAAGCGTCATCTTAACCGGCATAACCATTACAGACGTAAAAGGTACAAGAGCAAAAGCGTTAGCAATTGGACTATTCGGGTTTTGCATCATCGACATTGCAATTAAGAACGGAGCAATAATTAGAATCATTACTGGCCACATTCCGGATTGTGCATCTTGCGGGTTGTCGAAAATCGCACCCATCATTCCAAACAAACTTAAGAACAGCACAAGTCCAACTGCAAAATTGACCATTAAGAAAACAACCTGTGTGGTTGTGATGCTCACCATTACCTCCGGAGGTAAAGCGTAAATTGCAGAAGACGTTACTGTAATGATTGCCGCCAGCCAGATCGACATTTGAATTAACGCTGTAAGCGCCGAACCAATAATTTTTCCAGTCATCAATTCGCGTGGACTTACAGAAGACAAAATCACTTCAACAATTTTGCTGCTCTTTTCCTCGATGACGGATTGCAGCATCAACTGACCCGTTAATAAAAGACTAATGTAAAGCAAAAAAGTGAATACGTAGGAAAGTATCAGCGAGCCGTATCCTTCTTCCTTAATATTCTCTTCTTTGGAGACTTTAAATCCGGTAACATCAATTCCCTTCCTTGCAAAATCCAATTCTTCCGGCGTTAAAGATTTATTTCCGAAATAAATATCGATAAGAACTTTGTTGAGCGGTCCTTCAAGCTTTCTGCTCAAACTAATGTTGCTTGGGGTTTGCGAGTAGTATTCTATCTTTTTATCCTTGAGCGCCGAAGAAGGAATATAAACCACTCCGGTAAGTTTGTTACCAAGAAGATCTTTCTTTTTACCGTCAAGAAATGATTTAAGCGCCGAGCGATCCATTGTAAAGAATGCAAACGATGTCTTACCATCCTTCATCAAATCCGATTTCATAAGTTCATTCTGAAATGAATTTGTTAGGGTTTCCGTATCCGAAACAATATCAACCTTATCGTTACTTTTATCAGTAAATATTAACGCTTGAATTCCCGCCATGCCGAAAAGCAAAAGCGGAAAGAGAATAGTCATAAGTATGAACGACTTTGAAATCAGCTTCTCTCTTAATTCTCTTTTAACAATTGCCAAGACTCTTGCATTAAACATTGCGCACCTCCTTACCATTTCCGTCTTCACGACCGGCAAGTTCAATAAATATTTCATGAAGAGAAATCTCATTGGCATCAAACTTTTTGATCGGCACACCGCGGTCAACAAGCAGTTTCAACAATTGCTGCGTTTGATTTGCCTCTTTAACCTTTATTCCGGTTGAGTTCCCAAAGTCTTCTATCTTTTCAACAATGGGATTGTCTTTCAGGAATGAAATATCTCCAGCGTGCGTTAGACTTACATTGCGCTGACCGTACTTCGATTTAATTCCGGCTAGTGAACCTTTCAAAATAATTTTTCCGTGGTCTATCATAACAATATGATCGCACATTTTTTCGGCAAAATCCATAAGGTGCGTCGAGAAAATAATTATCTTCCCGCGCTGCTTCATCTCAAGAATTATGTCTTTGAGCAGATTCGTGTTAACGGGATCCAATCCGGAAAACGGCTCATCAAGAATTATAAATTCCGGATCGTGAAGAATAGTAGAAATAAACTGCATCTTCTGCTGGTTGCCTTTGGATAAGTCTTCAACCTTTGATAATCTTCGGTCGAACAGATCAAATCTTTTTAAGTACTTCTCGGCATTCTTCTGAACCTCTTTACCCGACTTCCCTTTCAGCTCAGCAAAATAAAGAAGCGTTTCCAGTACTTTCATTTTTTTGTACAGTCCGCGTTCTTCGGGCAAGTATCCTACTTGATTTTTGAACTCCTGACCGATTTTAACGCCGCGCAAAACAACGTCTCCTTCATCGGGAAGATAAATGTTCATCATCATTCTTATTGTAGTAGTCTTGCCGGCGCCGTTGCGTCCGATGAGTCCGAAAATCGAGCCCTCCGGAACCTCGAACGACGCATGGTCCACCGCAACCAGACTGTTGAATCGTTTGGTTAGATCTTTTACTTCGAGTGCGTACATTTAATCCCCTTGTGTGTGATAAAAATTGATGGCTGAATATAAATAAGGAATCTGAAAAAGGCAGATTAATTTATGTTAATAGGAAGACGAAGATTATGATTAAGAGCAAGAATAAGAGCAAGAACATTTTTGATTCATGCTCTTGCTCTTAATCTTACTCGGTTTTCCAGCTTACCAGATTTTAACAAGTTTATCGTCCTGATTCCTCATCGGATCGCCGGGTTTAACATCGAATGCTTGGAAAAATTCTGGAAGATTCATTAACGGTCCCAGCACTCTAAATCTTGCCGGAGAATGGACATCGATTTTTAATCTAAGCTTCAGGGCTTCGGGACGGATATTTTCTGCCCAGACTTGAGCGTATCCGAGGAAAAATCTTTGTGCTGGAGTAAATCCGTCAATCGATTCGCCTTTTTTATATTCGTCGGTATTCTTGAAAGCGTTGAACGAAACATTCAATCCGCCGAGATCGCCGATATTTTCACCGAGCGTCAACGCGCCGTTTACTCTGAAAGAATCAATTGCAGCGAAGCCGTTGAATTCATCAATAAGTTTTTTCGCACGCGCTTGAAATTTTTCATTATCATCTTTCGTCCACCAATCTTTAATATTTCCATCAGCGTCATATTTTCTTCCTTGATCATCGAAGCCATGAGAAATTTCGTGACCGATAACAACGCCCATCGCCCCATAGTTTACTGCGTCATCAGCATTCTGATTAAAGAAGGGCGGCTGAAGAATTGCTGCCGGGAAAACAATTTCATTTCTGGTCGGATTGTAATATGCATTTACCGTTTGCGGACTCATTCCCCATTCCGTTTTATCAACCGGTTTACCAATCTTGGCAAGATTATCTTTTCTTGCCCAAATGCTTGCACGTTCCAAATTTTTGTAATAACCGTCGCGTGCGATTTCGAGTTCGCTGTAATCTTTCCATTTATCGGGATAACCGATCTTAACGCCGAAGGTGCTCAATTTATGAAGCGCTTGTTCTTTTGTTGAGTCGCCCATCCATTGATTATTTTTTATGCTTTCACCCATAGATGCGAGCAAAGTTTTAACGATTTTTTCTGCTCTCTCTTTTGCTTCGGGCGGAAAAACTTCTTTAACGTAAACTTGTCCCACCAGTTCGCCCATCGTACCGTTTACTGCACGTAGGATTCTTTTCCACCTTGGCTGCATTGCTTTTGCGCCGTTCATAAACTTTCCGCTAAAATCGAATTCTTCATTTACGAACGGAGAACTCAGAGCGCTTGCCGCATCATTTATCAAATGCCATTTCAAATAAATCTTCCAATCATCGAGAGAATTTGAATTAAGGATTTGCGACAGTCCAGTGAAAAATTTCGGCTGACCGACAATTACGACTTCAAGATTTCCAACACCGAGATTATTGAAGTAAGAGTTCCAATCAAATCCGTTTGAAATATCTTTCAAATTGTCGACGGTCATTTTGTTGTACGTTTTGATTGGGTCGCGATTTTCAAGACGGGTGTTGGAAACTTTGGCTAATTGAGTTTCAATGTTCATGACGGTCTGAGCATCTTTTTCCGCAGTCGCATCATCAACATTAATTAACTTGAACATGTTCGCAACGTGTTGAACATATTTGTCGCGGATTTCTTTCGAGCGCGAATCGTTTTTTGTATAGTATTCAACATCCGGCAATCCAAGTCCGCCCTGTGAAAGATACGGCGCCATCATACTGCTTTTCTTTGCATCAACCGAAACATAAAACCGGAACAGCGCTGGTATTCCCGTAAGATGATCTTCGGCAATCAATTTTACCAACTCACTTCTATTTTGAATTGCGTCGATCTTTTTCAAATCGGGAATAATCGGTTTGTATCCGTCTTTTTCAATTCGAGCCGAATCCATACCCGTTGCGAAGAAGTCCCCTATTTTTTGATCGGCAGAACCCTTTGGCCAATTTTTATTAGCAGCAGCTTTTTCAAGAATGGTTTTTAGAATTTGATTGTTTTGCTCTTGAAGTACTTCAAACGTTCCCCAGCGAACTTGATCTTCGGGGATTGGATTGTTTGCTCTCCATCCGCCAACTGCAAACTGATAAAAATCTTTTGCGGGACTAACGGAACGGTCTAAATTATTTAAGTCGAAACCATTGTTTTTCGACTTATCGCCGCCGGAAAATCCCGTTAAAACAAAAAGGGCAAAAAAAGTTACTGGAACTAAATAGAAGAAAAGTCTCTTGTGTTTCATTATCAACCTCTTAGATAAAATTTAACATTAGTTAAAGCATAATTTAGACGCTTAAGACTATGTAAAAGTTTAGGATTTCTAATAGGTTTTAACTTTGAATCACAAGAAAGTTTCTGGTTGGGATGTTATTTTACTTTAATTTTTTAGCCCAGAATTTGATTTGCTTCTCAATTTCAGGGTGCGATGTGCTTCCCTGCAATATTTTTATTACACCATCTTTTTGTGAGAAAGTTGGTGAGCACTTTCTCGTAGCTTTATTTGCCTAGACGGGCAATAATTAAATATTGTTCCTTATTGAATTAGTTATCGTCCTCTTACTATCTTTGCACAAACAAAGGTTGTGATCGATGAAAACGCTATCACCAAATAAAATAAAAAAATTATTCGAAGAATCTTTGGTTGATCTATTTAACAACAGAAAGAAAGAGGTTTATTCCACCGTGATTGAAGCAATGGAAGATTTCGGGCTTTCAAGAGCTATTAAAGAAGGACGCAAAAATAAATTTATAGATGAGTTCTTAAGTAGGGAACGGTCTGTGACCGTTCCACATTTTTTCGGAAGGGTCGCAGACCCTTCCCTACAGAATAAATTTACAAACCATTCAGAGACAAAAACTGCTTAGCCATTTTAATCTAAGTAAAACAACCGTTACACTTATATTCTCATCTTCCAAAATCTAAGTTGTTTTTCAACTTCTGCGGGTGAAGTACTCCCTTGCGATCTTTTATTTTGAACGCTTGAACGCGCGGTGAGCAGTTTGAAAATGTCTTTGTCAAATGCGGCAGAGATTTTTTTATACTCCGGCAAAGTTAATTCATTTAATTTTTTCTTTTGATCAACGCACAACGTAACAACGCTACCCACAATGTGGTGTGCTTGCCTGAACGGAACATTTTTCCGCACGAGATAATCTACCAGCTCAGTTGCTAGAGAAAAATCCCCATCAAGATTTCTTTCGAAACGGTCTTTGTTGAATTTGGTGTTCTTTAACAGTTCCGATGCAATGTTAAGACAATCTTTTGTTGTGTTAAGCGCTTCGAGAAGATGAAACTTATCTTCCTGCATATCACGGTTATACGCAAGCGGCAATGCTTTCATCACCGTCAACAATCCGACAAGCGCGCCGTAAACCCGTCCCACTTTTCCGCGGATGAGCTCTGCAATATCCGGATTTTTTTTCTGCGGCATCAAACTGCTGCCGGTTGCAAACGAGTCGTCAAATTGCGCGAACGAAAATTCTTGCGAGTTCCATAGCACCAGTTCTTCGCTCAACCGGCTCAAGTGCATCATGATAATCGAACACGCACTAATTAGCTCGATCATAACATCACGGTCGCTTACCGCATCAAGCGAGTTTTCAATAATACCGTTCATGCCGAGAAGCTTCGCAGTGTAATTCCGATCAATCGGAAGAGTTGTTCCGGCGAGCGCGGCGGCGCCTAACGGCGACCGGTTTGCGCGCTTCATGCAATCGTTAAGTCGCTCAACATCGCGGTTAAGCATGGAAACGTACGCAAGCAAATGGTGCGCAAACAAAAGCGGCTGCGCACGCTGCAAGTGTGTGTATCCGGGGATAATCGTACTTTTATACTGTTCGGCTTTCTTAAGTAAAACTTTCTGAAGGGTTCTTGTAAGCTTGATGAGTCGAGTAATTTCCTTCCGCATGAATAATCGTTCGTCAAGAGCAACCTGATCGTTTCTGGAACGTGCCGTGTGCAGCCGCTTGCCCGCTTCGGCCGCGTCCGCCTCGGAAAGCTTGCGGCGAGACAGGAAGCGAGACGAGCCGCGCTCGCCGATTTTTTCAACGAGCCGTTCTTCTATCAACGAATGAATATCTTCTTTGCGCCAATCAAAATTTAACTTGCCCGAAGAAATTTCTTTTCTGATTTCTTCTAGCGCTTTCAGAATTGCTTTTCCGTCTGCAACGGAAACGATTTTCTGTTTCACCAGCATCTTAACATGTGCCGCACTTCCGTCAATGTCTTCGTTATAAAGTTTCCCGTCAATATCAATGGATGCTGAAAACTTTAACGCGGTTTCGTTGAGTGATTTTTTAAATCTGCTGTTCCAGAGTGCCATTCTAAATTATGCTTTGTTACTCAATCACTTAGTCACTTAGTTACTTGTCTTTCTCTTCAAGCCAATTCTTTGCTTTCCGCTTCCACTTTCTGCGCAACACGATTAATTGTTTTGTACGGTAATCCATAAATTTTTATAAATCCTTCCGAAGCCGTATGATCAAATTGGTCTTCTGCCGTGTAAGTTGCAAGTGCCGGATCGTACAAAGAGTAAGGAGAAGTTCTTCCGGAAATTCTAACCGTGCCTTTGTAAAGCCTCACTTTCACAAGTCCGGTTACATGCTCTTGAGTTTTATCGATGAATGCCTGCAGCGCTTCTCTTAACGGCGTGAACCAAAGACCATTGTAAATCAAATCGGAATATTCTTGAGCGATTTTTACTTTGTAATGCGCAACAGATTTTTCTAGAGTGATCCTTTCCAATTCTTTGTGCGCGAAATGTAGAATCGTTGCAGCTGGAGCTTCGTAAACTTCTCTCGATTTTATTCCAACCAATCTGTTTTCAATCATATCAATTCTTCCGATGCCGTTTCTTCCGCCGATTTCATTTAACAGTCGAACAAGAGAAACGCTGTCCATCTCTTTTCCGTTTACCGCAACAGGAATTCCTTTTTCAAATTCAATCATAACAAGTTCTGATTCATCAGGTGCGTTTTCGGGTGCAACTGTGTGGAGGTAAGCGTCAGCGGGCGGTTCAGCCATCGGATCTTCGAGCACACCGCATTCGATCGCTGTTCCCCAAATATTATCGTCTATCGAATAAGGATTATCTTTCGTTACCGAAACCGGAATGTTATGTTCTTTTGCGTAATCAATTTCTTCTTCACGACTTTTAAATTCCCAAGTTCTCAGCGGAGCGAGATTACTTAAATCGGGTGCGAGCGCGCCAACCGAAACTTCAAAACGAACTTGATCGTTTCCTTTTCCCGTGCAGCCGTGCGCAACCATGTTCGCGCCTTCTTTGCGCGCAATATCTACAAGAGTTTTTGCAAGCAAAGGTCTGCCGAGTGAACATGCCATTGGATATGCTTCTTCATACATAGCACCGGCCCGCAAGGCAGGGAAAGCATACTCTTCCAAAAATTCTTTTGTGAGATCGATGATATATGATTTTGATGCGCCGGAGTTCAACGCTTTTTGTTCCAGCCCGACGAGCTCTTTGGATTGACCGAGATCGCCGGTGAACGTAATGATCTCCGCATCGTAATGATCTTTAAGCCACTTAACCATAACGGATGTATCCAATCCGCCTGAGTATGCAACTACAATTTTATTTTTGCTCATTATTTAATTCCTAATATTGTTTTTATCTGTTCAATTGTTTTTTTGATTTTCTTTACCGATTGCGGCGCAACGAGAATTGTATCGTCGCCGGCAATCGTTCCTAAAATTTCCGATGTTTCTTGACGATCAATAAATACAGCAACTCCTTGCGCGCGACCGGGAAATGTTTTTATGAAAACAAGATTCTCATTGTACTTGATGGAAATTATTTCATCCGCTAAATGATATTTGAAAGTTGCTTCGTCGCCTGATGCGCCGATTTTGTAAGCGTAACCGTTCGGCGTTGGTATCCGTACAATTCCAAGTTCGTTCAGATCGCGCGATAAAGTTGCTTGAGTAACTTTCACCCCCTGCTGCTTCAAAACTTTTTGAAGCTGAGTTTGATTTGCGACTTCTTGAGTCGTAATCAAATTCTTAATTAAAGAATGTCTTTTTTGGATGTCTTCTAATTTCTTGCTCATGATTTCCTCGATTTATTCAGAGACAATTTCTGTTCCGATTCCTTCTTTGGTAAATATTTCAAGCAAGAGCGCGTGAGGAACTCTTCCGTCAATAATGTGAACTTTCTGAACGCCGGACTCCAATGATGCCAACGCCGATTCAACTTTCGGTATCATGCCGCCGCTGATGATTCCTTCTTTAATATGATTTTCTGCGGTGCTCTGAGTTAAATGAGAAATCAACGAGCCGTTCGCTTTAACTCCTTCGGTGTCGGTCAGGTAAACAAGTTTTGCGGCATCAAGCGATGCGGCAATTGGTCCAGCCGCTATGTCCGCATTAACATTGTAAACGGTTCCTTCATCATCAACTCCGATCGGCGCAATCACCGGCAGATAACCGTCCTTCAATAAATTTTTTATGAACGCGGCATTCACTTCCGTAACTTCGCCGACCAATCCGAGATCGTCATTATGTTTTTTTACTTTGATCAAATTTGCATCAATTCCGCTAACACCAACCGCTCTTCCCCCGTGAACGTTTATTCTTCTCACAATATCTTTATTGATCAATCCGCCCAAAACCATTTGAACAACATCGCGCATTTTTTCATCGGTGTATCGTTGCCCGTTTACAAATTTCGTTTCGATGTCGAGCTTTTCTGCAAAAGATGTAATTTCTTTTCCGCCGCCATGCACAACTACAACTTCAATTCCGATTTTACGAAGCAGTGTAACATCTTGTGCGACCATTGATTTCAAAGCTTCATCATGCATTACCGCGCCGCCGTATTTGATTACGAACGTCGCGCCTTCGAATTGCTGAATGTAAGGCAACGCTTCAATCAGTACATCTTCTTTTCGAAAAATTGGATTCGTCAAGTTCTGTAGCTCCCGTTAATCTTAACATAGTCTTCCGAAAAATCACATGTCCAGTAAGTTGCGCTTCCGTTTCCGGCATGAAGTTTCAATACAATTTTAATTTCCTTCGGCTTCAGTGTTTTGTTTGCTTCGGCAATTGGAAGCGTAACGGTATAATTCTGCTTCAGTATCGGTGTGCCGTTAATTTCTATTTCAAACTTATCGGGATCGAATTCAATTCCCGAGTAGCCGACCGCCGCAAGAATTCTCCCCCAGTTTGCATCTTCTCCGTGAATTGCCGTTTTAACCAGCGGAGAAAGTGAAACCGATCTTGCTGCTTTAACTGCATCGTCATCATTCAGCGCACCTTCAACCGTAATTTCAATCAACTTAGTTGCGCCTTCGCCGTCTTTAACAATATCGATCGCTAATTTTTTCAGTAGCGCATAAAGCTGTTCTTCAAAAATTTCATACGCCGACGTATTCGGTTCGATTGAAATGCCCGATGCACCATTGGCAAGAGCAATTACCATATCATTCGTGCTCGTGTCGCCGTCAACAGTAATCCTGTTAAAAGTTTTATCAACGGTACTTTTCAATAGATTTTGAAAAACCTTTTTATCGATCGCCGCATCTGTCGTTACAAATCCAAGCATGGTTGCCATGTTTGGATGAATCATCCCGGATCCTTTAGCAATTCCGCCGATGTTAACTTCAATTCCGTTAACAAGAAAACTTGTCGAGTAAGATTTTGAAAACGTGTCGGTTGTCATTATTGCTTCTGCCGCGCTGAGGTATTCGCTTTCATCTAGCTGTAATGCAACGTTGCGGATTCCGGGAATAATTTTCTCCATTGGAAGCGTTTCGCCGATTACGCCGGTTGATGAAACGAAAATTTCTTCCGGATTCACACCGAGCGCCGATGCTGTTTCACTTGCCATAATTACCGCATCCGCGTATCCTTGATCGCCCGTACACGCGTTTGCGTTTCCGCTGTTTACTATAATTGCTTTGAACGCAGCGCTTTCTTCCAAATGTTTCTTGCAGACAAGCACCGGAGCCGCTTGAACCTTGTTCAGCGTGAAGACTGCAGCTGCAGTTGCCGGATATTCCGAGACAATAAGTGCAAGATCCTTTCGTGATTTTTTTATTCCGCAATGAATGCCCGCTGCCTTAAAACCTTTTGGAGCCGTTATGCCCGCGTTTATTTTGTCTGCAACGACTTTTTCTTGTTGCATTTCAGTAGTCCTTCTGTTTGTTGAAATCCGAACATTATGTTCATGTTTTGAATCGCTTGTCCTGCTGCGCCTTTCACCAAATTATCAATTGTCGAAAAGATCACGAGCGTATTGTTGTCTAATAATTTAAAACTGATGTCGCAAAAATTTGTATTGAGCACATCTTTTATTTCCGGAACTGCCGGTGCAATCAGTCGGATAAATGGTTTATCGCTGTAACTCGATTGATACGCATCGTTAATTTCTGTTTCAGTTACTCCCGGTTTAACTTTAGCGTGAATGGTTGTATAAATTCCGCGCGTTATCGGCAATAAGTGCGGCACAAAAGAAAAATCCGATTTAACTCCGCCAAACTTTTCCAGGTACTGCTTTATTTCCGGAATGTGTTGATGATTACCGACCTTGTATGCCCGCACGCTTTCGTTCACTTCGCTGAAAATCATGTTTGACGTTACCGACTTGCCCGCGCCGCTTGTGCCGCTGTACGAAACGATACTGATCAATTCATCTTCAAGCAAACCATTTTTCAATAACGGAATCAGCGGTAATTGAACGCTTGTCGGATAACATCCTGGATTTGATACAAGCGAAGCATTTTGGATTTCTTCTTCGTTCCATTCGCTCAATCCGTAAACAGCTTTCTCTAATAATTCCGGTGTTAAATGATCATGCTTGTAATATTTTTTGTACTCGCTGATGTCGTTCAGTCTGAAATCGCCGCCGAGGTCAATTATCTTCACACCGGCTTCGTATGCTTCTGCAATTATGTTCATTGATTGCCCAGACGGTAACGCAACGAACAAAACGTCAACATCTTCAAGTTCGGGAACGCTGAACTGCTGAATCTCAAGTGAAATCATTCCACGCAATGCCGGATGAACTTCTTCGATAAAATTTCCCACCGTTGAGTTTCCGAATAATTTGGTAATCGTCACTTCCGAGTGATTGAGAAGAAGCTTCACTAGCTCCAATCCCGAATAACCAGCCGCTCCGACTATGCCAACGTTTATCATTTTACAACACATTCTTAATTTTTGGGAATAATTATACACTATTGTGCATAATTATGCAAACATAATTTTGCCAGCTATGGTTCAAATATTTTGCCCTTAGGTAAAGAAGGAATGACCGGGGGAAATACGGGATAACCTTACAATTTTGCCGATTTTGTCGCAACTTACAAGTAAGACTCCTTGCGGAATTCTACGTTGTACCGAACAGGTTTGCCGGTTGTTTTCTACGATCTAAAAATGAAGTAAACGGCTCCAAGCAGACATAACCCTGCCCAAAGATAATCGAGTTTGAGCGGCTGACGCATATAAACTATTGCAAAGGGAACGAATATGGAAAGTGTAATTACTTCCTGCAGAATCTTTAGCTGCGAAAGACTAAGTTCGGTGTAACCAATTCTGTTTGCCGGAACTTGAATCATATATTCAAAAAATGCTATACCCCAGCTGATCACTGCGGCGATATACCATTTTCTATCGGATAAATTTTTTAAGTGACCATACCAGGCAAAAGTCATGAACATGTTTGAGAAGATCAGCAGAAAAGATGAACGAATGACTACAGGCAGATTTGTTATGTAGTTTATCATAAATAACCTAGTTGTAACTGTGTTGAGATTTTATTCATAATGCTAACAGTTTGTTTCTGTAAATCGTTCGCAAAATTATTTCTCTCCGCGGACATATTCCAATATATCCCCGGGTTGACAATGTTGATTAATGTTTTATTCGAGCTAAGATTTTGGGATTGGTTAATTCACGTATGGCATCGTTGGCAATCCACTTTGCTGATTTTGAATCGAGCGATTTGATTTCTTTTGCAAGCTTTAGCGCTTCTTTGTTTAGAAACTTACTTCGCTTACCAATCTGTCGCAACGCCCAGTTGACAGCTTTCTTCACAAAATTTCTTTCATCTACGGAATGTTTTTTAATGAGCGGGAAAAATTTAAGAAAATTTTTATCGTCGCGTTTCCTATCGTGAACCGCGAGATATGCAATCAAAGAAAATCCGGTGCGGCGGATAAACTCTTCTTTGCGTTTGGTCCATTCAAAAATTTTATCGAATGCGTGCGGTGTGAACCGGAATAAATTGCTGCATGCGCCGTCGCAAATATCCCACGAATTGAAATCGCGCACCCATTTATTCATCTGTGATTTTGTAACTAGTTTTGGATCGTCGATCATTGTGGCGATGTGACGCGCTTCGTGATAACCGCTTTCCCATAGTTTTAACGCCAGCTCATGATTGGTCCCGATCTTTTTTGCGAGTGCACGTAACACGGGAACGTTAACACCGAACGCTTTCTCAACATTGATTCCGTAATGCGACATGCCTTCAAGGTTGCACGGATTATAATATTTCCTTAATTCTTCAATTACATCTTGCGCCGTCATAATTTCATCAATAAGAAATTATCATTGTTGTTCCGCCTTCGCTGCCAAATCTCGGGTTAACAATATTGTTGTAGATGGAACCAAAAGAATATGAAACTCCGAATCCTCCCCAGTAAGAATATTGCGTTTCAAGTTGTCTTCTCTGGGTCAGCACTTCTTCCAGAGTTGCGCCCGCGCGCGGCAATGAAATTTGATTCCTTATTTTGGAGTAACCGCCGTAAAAGTTTAATGAAAACCCCCTGAAGAGATTCAACGAGACGCTCCCGCTAACACTTAGCTCGTACAAATTGAAATCTGTTAAAACATTTGCGCCTTCGGTGCCAATGCTGATTGTTCCCCACGGTCTTACAAGCGAAAGATTTAATTCCAAAGATTGACTCCAAAGATCTTCTTTCGTCTTGAAGTAAATTGTTTCCTGCCCGTACTTAAAATATCCGTGACGAAGTTTATAATCTATTCTTAACTGCTTTTCATTTGAAACCGAGTACGGAAAAACATTGTATTCAATTCCCGGCGACGCCCACGCTTCAAAATCAATATTAGAATATGTTGATGAACTAAGCCCCGCCCAAACGCCCCACGACCAATTACTATCAATCGCTTTAACAACATAAGTTTTAAAGCTTTGATAACGCGAAAGACTTATTATATCGGTCTTTGAGACTCCGTCATCATAGGTATAAACGTTTTCGTTGTAACTCGCATTTATTTTAAAACTTAATTTCAAATCCTCCGTTGAGCGGTTTGCCGCAATTGAACCGTTGAAATAATTGTACTTATAATTATCCTGCCCGCTGAAATTTCCGTTAATACCCATTTTAAAATACCAAAAATTCCAATCGTCCTTTTGCTCTCCTTCTTTCGTCTCCGGTTTGGCAAAGGAAATGTTCATCTGATCGGAAGCTTTCGTCCGCGCTATGTAACGCACCAATCCTTTCTTGAGGGCGTCCACCATTTTGATTCTAGATTGATCACGCGTGTCGGTCTGATTGGTAGAATATTCTAGCGTATCATCCATGTTCGCAAACATATTTTGCCCGATGAAATAAAGCTTGTACTCCGTCCCGCCGGCCGCGGTCCGCTGTGATGTAAACAAAATATGTATATCGGCGTCTTTACGGTCTCGAACGTAATTCACAATTGCAATTTGTTCCTTAACGAAATCCATGTCGCATAAATCGCAATCAACAAAAATATTTGGCGCTCCGTTTTTGATTAATGACTGATCTGTTTGCGAATAATTAATTGAAGTGAATAAGAAGAGTATAATAACGATCAACGAAGAGTGGTTATAACGCATTTCGCCCCCTATGTATTTGATATGAAAGTGGGATTGATTTATTCCTAAATTATTTACAGAACCTTTCTGCTTATTTAAAAGCTTAATAAAAGTTTTGCGGCAAAATCAAAAAAAGTAGATCACCCAAACAATACCAATGAATTTCCTCGTCGCAAGCAGCGAGGTATCAAAAAAACAAATTTTATCATATTCGCCGCAAAGCGGCGGGGAATTTACCCACCTTCTCGTCCGCCGAAGCCCAGCTTCGTCGGGCGA
>JAJYMU010000346.1 GCA_021786655.1 Bacteroidota bacterium | reverse complement strand
ATCCGTTCATAATTATTAACTGTACCGGAGTCGGCTAATTCTACTCTTCCGATTCTATCTTTGATTGCGTGAGTGAACGCGCCTTTAACATGACCGAATAATTCGCTTTCAAAAAGATTTTCCGGAATAGCGGCGCAGTTAATAATTATGAACGGATTATCTTTTCTCTTACTGTTCTCGTGAATGAACCGTGCCAGGACTTCCTTGCCCGTGCCGCTTTCTCCTTCTATCATAATCGGTATATCGCCGTCGGAAACGTCGAGCGCGGTCGTCAGAATTTCTTTTACCGCCGGATTTTGTGTAACAAAATTTTCTTTTGAAATCATTTCATCGAGCTGGTAGGTTAGCCCGATTATTTTTTTCGACATCTTGTGATGATCGAAAACACGATCCACGATATGTATAAACTCTTTATGAGTAAACGGCTTCTGAATATAATCGTAAGCGCCTTTTTTAATAGCTTCAACGGCGGATTCGATCGATCCGTGTGCGGTCATCAGAACAACGGTTGTTTCCGGCGAAACACTTTTCAATTGTTCAAGCGCCGCAATTCCGTTTACCGGCTGCATTTTTAAATCTATGAACGCCAAATCAAAATAAATTTCTTGAGCGCGTTTAATGCCATCCAGAGGATTAAGAAACGTCTCGGGCGAATAACCGTGCGAGGAAAGCGACAACTCAATTGTTTTTAGAATGTTAATCTCGTCGTCAATAACAAGAATTCTGCCTTTGTACATTTACGCAACCGGAATTTTAATTTGGAAAATGCTTCCTTTGCCAAGCTCGCTGAAAGCTTTTATTTCACCGTTATGAATTTCTATAATTTCTTTTGCTATGGAAAGTCCCAGTCCAAGACTGCCGGGAGCCGATTCGTCTATTTGTATAAATTTGTCAAAAATCTTTTTCAGATTGTCGGGACTGATGCCGATGCCGGTATCGGAAATTTCTATCATCAGATTTCCGTTCTGCGGAAACAGTTTAACTTTAATCTCGCCGCCCAGCGGTGTAAATCTAAGAGAATTTGAAACTAAGTTCTCAAGCGCGCTAATCATATTGTCATAGCTGCCGTTGATCATAACACCATTGCTTTTGTCGTCCACTTCAAGATTGATTTTCCTTTCCTTGGCCTGGATGGAAAATTTTTTGGAAATGTGCTCGGCAAGTTTACGCGCTTCAAATTTCTCGAATCTAATTTTTCCGATGTTAGCTTCAAGCTTTGTCAATTCAAGAATTTCATAGACTAGTCTGTTAAGTCTTTCAAAATCTTCTTTCATGGAAAGCAGAAGTTCGTTCTGCTGCTCGCTTAGATTGCCAACTACGCCGTCTTCCAAAATTCCGAGCGCCATGCCCATTGATGTGAGGGGCGTTTTCAATTCATGCGAAACTTTAGCAATGAATTCTGATTTCATTCGGTCTAACTCTTGAAACCGGGTAATATCATTGAACAGAACAACTGTTCCTTTTGTTTTTGTCTCCGGCATTTCAAGCGAAGCCGCAATTAACTTATAATATTTTTGCGAACCGCTTACATCTTTAATGTTGAGAATATCTTCCTTCTGAAACAGCACAGTCTGCAGCGGTGTTGGATTCTTTTCTGTTGAAGAATTCAGCGTGAGCAGCTTTTTTATTTCTTTTTTGTTTCTCGCATACTTGCCCAACGCTTCATCAAAAGCTTTGTTCGATAGAAGAACATTATAATTCTCGTCAACCATTAGAACCGGTTCATTCATACTCTCAATAATTAGTTCTGATTTCTTTTTCTCGTACAAAATTTTATTGAGATTGAGCTGTTCATACACCTGAAGTTTCTCGCTCATCTTGTTAAATTCTTCTGCCAGCGCAGATATTTCATCGGCGTTTTCATCTATCTCAATTCTTTCTTCAAAATGTCCTTCGGCAATATGAGTAACCGACTGCCGGAGAGTGGTTATCGGCTTGACTATGTAATCCGAGAATTGCGAACCAAACGCCAGACTGATAGCAATAGCAACAAACAGTATTACAAGAATCAATAAGGTCGCCGTTTTGGTAATATCTTTTACTCTTGTTACGGCGCGGTCGAGCATCTTATGATTAATATCAAGAATGGCGTTGTTGATTCTTTTTAAGTTTTGCACTTCATTAACGAACCGAACGAAATCGGTTCTCAGAATTTGCCGCTTGTTTGCAATGTAAATACTGTAATCGATGTTGTCATTAACGTCTTTGATAAACTTTTGATATTCCACGTTAAGGGTATCAATAATTTTCTTTTCGTTTTCGGTAGATGTTGCGGTACCCGCGCTGTTACTCCAGAAATAAAAATCCAGTTTGCTCTTTTCAAAAAGATTGTAGCCCGTTTCAAAGCTTTGATTGTACATTATCACAATGCCCTGAAGCTGTTCGTCGAGCGATTTACCCATGTTATCGGCGGCAATAATGCTGGTATAGTTATCCTGCATCGTCAGCTTAATCGATTCATTGAGGCGGTAGAAATTATAAATACTCCACAGCGCGGCAAAGAACATGATCATCAGGATAACCATAAATCCAAGCAGAATTTTGCTGCGGAGTGTTGTTGTGTAAAGCTTAATCATTTTTGCGAAACCTATTTTTTCGCTCTACTTAAAATAGCTTATTGAATTGCCTAAATAAATATCTTTTTACTTGCTTATTTTTCTTTATCAGTTAACGGAATTCCGGAACCTACTAAAAAATGATCCGTATTGCCGAAAGCATTAAGGTAATCCAAAGCGAAAATTCTTTGACGAAGAACTTTGATTGTTATACGGCGCAAAACGTCCGTTCTTTCCATAAATCATTTCCGAATTACAAACCAACACCGTTGGTAGAACTCAATGGCTGCGCGCACCATCTTGGAATAAAAAAGATTTGGCTCAAAGATGAGTCGCACCGTTTTGGATTAAACGCTTTCAAAGTTCTCGGTGCCAGTTACGCTGTTGCAAAATTTTTTGCTGAGATGTTCGGCGTGAACGAGAAAGAACTTTCCTATTCTATCTTCACAGAAGCAACAATCCGCGAGAAGGCAAAAAAACTAACATTGGTTACGGCAACGGACGGTAACCACGGGCGCGGTGTAGCATGGACAGCCAAACAGATCGGATGCAAATCCGTAGTTTACATGCCGAAGGGAACAAAAAAAGCAAGATTTGATAACATAAAGTCGCTCGGTGCGGATGTATATATAATAGATGGGAATTATGATGACGCTTCATACCTTGCGAGAGAAAACGCCGAAAAGTTTGGATGGATACTTGTTCAAGATTCCTCGTGGGAAGGATATGAAAAAATTCCGTTGTGGATAATGCAAGGTTATCTAACATTGATGCATGAATCGTTCGAACAGTTAAGTGGTGAAATTCCGACGCATTTTTTTGTACAGTGTGGTGTCGGTTCGCTTCCCGCTGCGGTGCAAGCTTACCTCGTGAATCAATTCGGAAACGACAGACCTTTGTTTGCAATTGTTGAACCGAACGATGCCGCATGTGTTTATGAATCATTCGTTGCCGGAGACGGAAACGTTCACACGCTGACAAACGAAATACACACAATAATGGCGGGACTTGCATGCGGAACGCCAAGCAAACTTGCTTGGGAAATTATGAGAGACTATTCAAACTACTTCATCACGTGTGATGATGAAGTTACCAAAAGTGGAATGGATATTTTAGCAAAGGGAACCTTCGGTGACGACAAAATTGTTTCCGGGGAATCCGGCGCCGTTACAACCGGCTTAATTCATAAACTCCTTTCTGATTCTGCTTACCGGCAGCTTGCTGAAAAGCTAAAACTGAACAGCGATTCAAAAATATTTCTTATTTCCACAGAAGGTGACACCGATCCGAAGATTTACAAAAAAATTACTCAAGAAACCCTTTAAAAATAACAAACCCGATTCTCATAGAGAACCGGGTTTGCTTTTTTTGCTTTGTTACAATCATAATTTACTTCATCAACAACATCTTCTTTGTGACGGAATTACTTCCGGTAGTTAGATTGTAGAAATAAACGCCGCTTGGTAAATTGATTGCATTGAACTCTACTTCATGCTTGCCCGCTCCATAAACTCCGTCTGCAAGAATTTGGATTTCCCTTCCAAGTACGTCAAATACTTTTAGTTTGATCTGGCTCTTCAGCGGAAGCGAGAAACTAATCTTTGTTGTCGGGTTAAATGGATTGGGGTAATTTGAGATTACCATACTATTATTTTGTTCGTGTGGTGATATAGTTTCTTCCTTTGGTACTAACTGCGCATTTTGCACTAAGCTATTTGATACACCACTCAAACCTTTTATGATGCTTATCTGATTAACTAATTCATCATTAGGGTATTTTCGTTTCAATTCTTCAAAATAAGTATCAGAACTTATTTCATCTCCTAAGAACAAATGATAAAACGAGCCAAGAGTGAATAATGTGTTCTTTTCTATTGCGTCGTTAACATTATTTTTTTGTAAAATCAAAAGAAGATTGTTAATAGC
>JAJYMU010000042.1 GCA_021786655.1 Bacteroidota bacterium | reverse complement strand
AAGTATGAAAATGGAATTTCAAGAATTTTACTTTTCACGAACATGAGTGAAGAAATAAAAATTTCCGGTGTTAGCGATGGTGAAACGACAACACTTCTAACTGAAACAGTTTCGCCTGGTAAGAATCTGCTGGAATTGGATAACGATTTATCGAAATATCAATCGCTGAACATTGCTTTCGAATCCTCGCGGCGTGAACTGGAATTGAAATTGTAATTGTAATCGACTATCAGTCCGTAAGGGAACAAAGTCGTCAACGCAAAAGTTTAACAAAAAAATGGGTTTATATGTCGAAAGAGAAAATTCAAAAATCGAAAAAGCAAACACGAAAAAATCTGTTTATGCAAATCACAGTCGTGGTCGTGATTGTAGCTTTTGCGGCATATTTTATTTTGTCAAATGTTTTTGTAACACGGGATACCACAAACAAGGAATTGGATAGAGCCGTGCAGAAATCTACAGTTTATGAGTTTCAAAAGGAAGGGGAACTTACCTTCAATAATACTAAAAATGATTTCATCTCGAAGCTTGATATTGAAATTGCAGACGACGAACAAAGTCGTGAAACAGGACTGATGTTCCGCGATAAGATGGATCAGAACCAAGGCATGTTGTTCGTATTTCCCAAGGAAGATATGCAGGCATTCTGGATGAAGAATACAATTCTTCCGCTTGATATAATTTTTGTTAACTCTAAAATGGAAATTGTGAAGATTCAAAAAAATGCAGTGCCGTATTCGGAGAAATCTCTGCCGTCGGTTAAACCCGCGCAGTATGTTGTAGAAGTCAATGCAGGGTACTGCGATAAACTTGGCATTGGCGAAGGGGATAAGATTGTGTGGAGGAGGGAATAGGTTTTTGCGTGAGACGTAAAAGGTGAAAAGTCAAACGTGAAATCCGCCAGACAACGGCGGACAGGCGTCAGACGTGAAAAGTTTTTGCTTGTCGCTATTTCAATAGCACAAATTTTTTCGTCTGGGTGAAATTTCCGACCTGCATTCTGTAGAAGTAAACTCCGCTTGATAAATTGCTTCCGTCAAACTTCACTTCGTAATTGCCGGGTGCCTTTTCTTCGTTAACTAAAGTTGCAACTTCACGTCCCAGCATGTTATAAACTTTTAACTTTACTCTGCTGAATGCCGACAGCTGATAGCTGATTGTTGTTGTTGGATTAAACGGGTTGGGGTAGTTTTGGGATAAATGATAATCTCTTGTAATACTTTTCGTTAAGTTAACTCCGGTTGTTTTATCAATTACTGGAATATATACATACGGCGAATCTACAAGTATGTTGGAAAATCTGCCCGACGTCGAATAATAAAATTTGTTGATTAGTTTATTTTGCCCAAGTGAATAGATGTATAGAGAGTTATTGTTAGTTGTTACAAAGAATTTGCAGTCAATATCATTGCCGTTGTTAGTGCCAATCGATAGAATAATTTCCTTTGCATCGAATGACAAATTATTTTTATTAAAATGTCTTCTAACAAGATTTTTTTCTTCTACATAGTAAAGGTAATTATTTTGGACTGTCCAAAAACCGGGTTGCGAAGTGAAGATCACAGAATCGACTTTGACAAACGTCGTGTCGTTCAGGCGGTCAATATAAAGTTTGTTAGACCAATCAAAACTTATGATGAATAGTGAATCATCCAACATATAGCATTTTAAGGGCGCGATTGAAAATGGGGATTGCATACCCGAGAAATGAACCTTCTTCTTAATAACGAGATTATGTTGTCTATCAAAATTTACCAGACCATAAAAGTTACCATAATTAAAATCATGTATAGTTAAGAGGAAATCATCATTAATCTTTCCAACAATTTGGATTGCTCTTAATGAATTAGCTTGATCATTTAGCGAGTAAAGAGAATCGGATGATATTAAATATCCTGGACCACCGAGGTTGTTTGTTAATATGAATCCACTGTTGGAATGTAATATCTGAGTCTTATCTGATAAATATTCGCCGGTTCCACATTCTGGGTAATAAGCACCGAATATAGGAAGTTCAATATCCCGAGTAACACTTATTAGTTTTGTTTGAAAAGAAGGTGGTGGGCCATAGGAGACATAACTCCCGCTGTTTGAAATCTTCTTAAGAAAGTATTGCCGATTATTCTCTGTAAAAACATTTTCAAAGGTTTCTTCTGTGTATCCCGTTGAGGTCGTTATTGATTTCCAGTGCTCAACTCTATTATTTGTATCTATCGCACTTTGATAAAAGTTTATTCTTAATAAGGAACCCTCGTAAACTTTCTGCTGTGAATAAATAGTCAGACATAAAATGAATAAAAACAGCATTAGTGCTTTTGTCTTCATATAGTCCCCGGGTATTGTTATTTATCACAAATACAGATATGAAAACTGGAATGCAATAAAATGAGTTTGATTTTCATGATGAAGCCCCGTTTGTTGTAGCCAATAACCTCAAAAATTATTCCTGAATAAAATTGCGGAATAGAAAGCAAAAATGCAATTCAAAAGGAGATATAAGGAAAAAGTTACTGGTTGATGCGAATGAATTGCGTGCTTAAAACAAAAAAGGCGAGAAGAACTTCTCGCCTTTTGTTCTTGCCTCAACTATTTATTTCCTTTTTTTCTTGGTCGTTTTCTTTACAACCGGTTTTGTTTTCCCGCCACGGCGGGCAAGCTTAACGCTTTTGTTTTTTACCTTTACCCCTTCGCTAACTCTCGGGGCAGGCTTTTGACTTTTCACTTTTACTTTCACCACTTTTTTCTTCGCAACTTTCTTTGCCGGTTTCTTCACCGTTTTTTTAACGGTTTTCTTTTTCGATGTCTTTGCTTTCTTAGTTTTTACTTTCTTTGCTTTTTTACTGAGCGCCGACCGCTGAAAGCTCAGAGCTATTAAATTTAACGCACCACCGGCTTTGAACCATTCAATCTGTCCGGCGTTGAAGGAGTGATTCAGCCAAATCTCATCAACTGAACCGTCGCTGTGTTTTACGATCAACTTCAATTGTTTCTCCGGTGAGAATTCATTCAGTCCGACAAGACTCAGTCTATCATCTTCCAATATTTTATCGTAGTCAGTTGGATTAGCGAACGTTAACGGAAGCATTCCTTGTTTCTTCAAATTGGTTTCGTGTATTCGCGCAAAACTTTTAGTAATGATTGCTTTGCCGCCAAGAAAACGCGGTTCCATCGCTGCATGTTCGCGCGATGAACCTTCGCCGTAGTTTTCATCGCCGACTACAATCCAACCCAATCCGTCTTTCTTGTAATCGCGCGCAACTTCATGCACTTGCTTGTATTCGCCGGTGAAAAGATTTTTTGCTTCGCCTGCTTTTCCGGTAAATGCATTGATCGCACCAAGGAACATATTCTTGGAAATATTGTCGAGATGACCGCGGAATCTCAGCCACGCACCGGCAGGAGAAATATGGTCCGTTGTGCATTTGCCTTTAGCCTTCAGAAGCAGAGGTAAATCAATAAAATCTTTTCCATCCCACTTTTTGAAAGGCTCTAGGAATTGAAGTCTTTCGCTTGAAGGACTTATAACAACTTTTGTTTTGAATCCATCCTCGGACGGAGCGATGAAACCTTGTGTGTCTTTCTCGAATCCGTGCGTTGGAAGTTCATCACCGAAAGGCGGATCGAGTTTTACTTTTTCACCGGCTTCATTAGTTAGTTCATCAGTTTCGGGATTGAACGATAGACTTCCAGCAATTGCGAGAGCTGTAACCAATTCCGGACCGGCAACAAAAGAATAAGTTTCCGGATTGTTATCGTTTCTCTTCGCAAAGTTTCTGTTAAATGAGTTTACAATTGTATTGCGCTCGCCGGTTTTGATATCCATGCGTTTCCACATACCGATGCAAGGACCGCATGCGTTTGCTAATACAGTTCCGCCAAATTCAGTAAGTGTTTGAAGCTGCCCGTCGCGTTCAATTGTTGCGCGCACTTGTTCCGAGCCAGGCGTAATTGTGAATTGCGTTTTCGCTTTCAATCCTTTTGCCAATGCTTGCCGTGCAATGCTAGCTGAACGATCTATATCTTCATAGCTGGAGTTTGTGCAGCTTCCAATCAACGCAACGCTGATTTTATCGGGATAATTTTTTTCTACAACCGTCTGTTTCATTGTTTCAACCGGCCATGCAAGATCCGGAGTGAAAGGACCGTTAATGTGAGGTTTCAATTCGCTCAAATTGATTTCAATAATCTGATCAAAATATTTTTCTGGATTCTGATAAACTTCGTCGTCGGCTCTCAATACATCGAATAAGTTCTGAGCGAGTCCGGCTACGTCTCTACGATCCGTCTTGCGCAGGTAAGCAGACATTTTTTCATCAAATGGAAAGAGCGAAGTTGTTGCGCCAATTTCAGCTCCCATGTTGCAGATTGTTGCTTTTCCGGTACATGAAATTGCATTAGCGCCCTCACCAAAATATTCTACGATTGCGCCTGTTCCGCCTTTTACCGTTAAGATACCCGCGACTTTTAGTATTACATCTTTGG
>JAJYMU010000141.1 GCA_021786655.1 Bacteroidota bacterium | reverse complement strand
ATATCTTAAGCCGGAAAATTTCTTTAACAGAGATTTGAGTTGGCTTGAATTCAACCGGCGGGTTTTGGAAGAAGCAACAAATCCCAACCTTCCGCTTCTTGATAGAGTTAAATTCGTTTCCATTTTCTTCTCCAACCTAGATGAATTTTACATGATCCGTATCGCGGGCATCAAGGAACAAATACGCGCTAAGATTATCGATACTTCTGTTGACGGACTTGCGCCTCGCGAGCAGTTGAAAAAGATTGAGGGCACTCTACAGCCGATGCTGAAACAAATTTACAATTACTGGAAAGATGAGTTAGTGCCCAGACTGAAAGAAAATAAAGTATCAATCTGCACCCTTGCCGATTTAACCAAAGACGAAATAGATTCTCTCAACGGATATTTTTTGAAAGAGGTTTACCCGGTATTAACACCGCTGGCATTCGATCCTGGAAGACCTTTTCCGTACATCTCCAATTTGAGTTTAAGCTTTGCAATACTAATCCAAAAACAGACTGGAGAGAAAAACTTTGCACGGGTTAAAGTTCCTACAAATCTCCCGAGGCTACTTAGAATCGACAGCATAGTTAAACCAAAACCGAAGAACGGCAACGGTAATTCTCAAATAAAATTTATTTGGATTGAAGACTTGATCGAGGCAAATTTACATTTGCTTTTCCCCGGTCTCAAAGTTGTTGAAGCTTACCGTTTCAGAATTACGAGAGATACCGACCTGGAAATTCAAGAAGACGAAGCCGATGATTTGCTTGAAGTTATGGAAGAAAACATCAAGCAAAGAAAATTTGGTTCTGTTGTACGGCTCGAAGTAAAAACACGTATGCCGGAATACATGATCGATACATTGATAGAGAATCTTGAAATAAGCCGGGAAGAAGTACATGTCATCGATGGAACGTTTGGCTTGAGCGATGTTCTTTCGCTTTGCGAGTTACCGCTACCTCACTTAAAAGAAAAACCGTTTCATCCGGCTAACCAACCTATTTTTGATGAAGAGGAAAATCTGTTCACGGTGATTAAGAAGAAAGATATTCTTCTTTTTCATCCGTACGATTCATTTAACCCGGTAATAGATTTCATCAAAAAAGCCTCGCTCGATCCGGATGTGCTGGCTATCAAACAGACTTTATACCGCGTCGGAGAAAATTCACCGATCGTTGAAACGTTAATCGAAGCCGCCGAAAGGAAAAAACAAGTTGCGGTTTTGGTAGAACTAAAAGCGCGTTTCGACGAAGAGAATAATATTTTTTGGGCGCGCGAACTTGAAAAAGCCGGCGTGCATGTTGTATATGGATTGGTAGGATTGAAAACACATGCAAAGATGGCGATGGTCGTTAGAAAAGAAAGCGACGGAGTAAAAAGATACGTTCACCTCAGCACGGGAAATTATAATCCGATCACGGCAAAAATTTATTCCGACATAGCATTGTTAACTGCCGACGAAGATATTTGCGCCGACGTTTCCGAAATTTTCAACTTCCTAACCGGTTATTCCGAACAAAAAACTTTCAGAAAATTATGCGTCGCACCGATCAACAAACGGCAAAGATTCATCGATCTGATCGACAGAGAAATTAATAATGTTAGAGCCGGTGGAACGGGAAGATTAATTTTCAAAATGAATGCTATTGTTGATCCCGCTCTGATTTCCGCATTATATGAGGCTTCCAATAAGGGCGTTCAAATCGATTTGATAGTGCGCGGAACATGCTGCCTTATCCCCCAGCAGCCGGGATTAAGTGAAAACATCCGCGTTACAAGTATTGTCGGAAGATTTTTGGAACACAACCGAATTTATTATTTCCATAACAACGGCAACGAAGAAATATTTTGCAGCAGCGCAGATTTGATGCAGCGTAATCTTGACCGAAGAGTTGAAGTAACATTCCCGATTACAAACGGAGAACTGAAAAATTTTGTTAAGAACGTAATTCTTGACACTTGTCTTAACGATAATGAGAAGGCGAGAATATTGTTACCGAATGGAAGTTATGTGTTTAATCATCCGGTTTATAATGAAGAAGTTATCAATCACCAGCAATGGATGATGGACTATGTCGCGACAAATTACAAGAAGGTGTTAGAGAAAGAATCGCTGAAGTAAAGCATCATCAGTTTTGCAGAAGAACCGACATCCCCAAGCTGCCGAACCAATCCGAACCGTTACCATGAATTAACTTTCCGAGAGAGAAATCTATTTTCAAATTGCTTTGATGAAGGAATGCTATACCGGCATGGGCGTATTGCTCAGGCGCCATCGTCTTTGTTGATGTGCTTAACAATTCAACAAACGCGTTAAATCTCTCGGTTATTTGATAATCCAGAAACGTACCGAAGCTGTAAAAGTAATTATCAAGATTACTTTTGTTCTCTCCCCCAGCACTCATTCCAAATCTGATTTTAGGACTTAAACTTTTATGAAGAGCTAAAAATAACCCCGGTTCAAATCTATCGGGACGGAGATTCTCATTACCGTAAGGAATATTCAGATTGACCAGCACAGCTAAATCCGGAACTGCATTTGTCTCATCCAGCAATTTTATTTTTGAGCCAATCGCCAGTCCTCGAATACCTTGGATGTTTGAGTCGATCCCGTTTGATGTCGTTTTGTTCATCAAAAATTCTCCGTCGGCTCTGAACTCTAAGTTCTTTGCGACTCCAAATCGAAACGACGTTTGAGCGAAGGTGATATTCTCAGAAACTACATCAACCGATTGAGTTTTGTATCTTTCTTTTTCGTAAGCAAAACCGGTTTCAATCTCAAAACTTCCTTCCGGGATAACGAACACTGTTTTAGTCATGTACTGCCGATCGGCATAAATCTGATTTTTCATTTGAGCATTCAACAATGGAGAACAAAAACTGAGTATCAAAATGAATACAAGAAGTTTTGCAGTCAATTTCATTTCTGCCTCTGTTAAGCAGTTTTATTTCCGCGCTGTGGCTTCTCGCGATAGCTGTGACTTGTTCTAACAACCATGATCGGAATCTTTATTGAATGGCGGACGCTGTCAACGGTTTGTCCAAAAATTATATCTCCGAACGTTTGATGTCCGTGAGAACCAAGAACAAGCAGATCAAAACCTTCCTCTTCCACGGATTTAGCAATTTCTTCCGATGGATTTCCGTAACGGATAGTTGTTTCAACTGCTAGATCGTATCCTTCAATCTCGCGTGCAAGTTCTTCAATGTACGCTCTATCTTCTCGGCTGTGCAAACTTTCTTCGTTCGAACCGTGAATCAAAGTTCCGGGCGTATCCACAATGTGAATCAATCCAAGTTTAGCATCATGCATTTTAGCTAATGTTAACGCTTCCGAAATAACGATTGAATCCCCTTCACCGTGTTCGAGTGCTACGCCTATGTTTTTATATTTTTTGGTTTGAATACGCGAAGCAACATCTTTGCTGGTCGTTGAAATTCCGGTGTCCCAAGTTTTCCCTTCTTTGAAAAACGGAGAAAAAGTCAAATACCCCAGTACTAATCCAACCGCCAGGAAGATTGGTGCAATGAAGAACCATGACCAGGTAGTGCTTCCGCTCCATTCAACAACTGCGTCCAGAAGCAATTTAAAATTTAATGCGATAATAATAATAGCTGTGAGCCACGCTAAAATTTTCACCCACAATGCATTGGCAAAGTTGCCCATCTTCTTTTTGTCTGATGTAAAATGAACGAGCGGAATGATGGCGAAAGGTAACTGCAAGCTGAGAACAACTTGAGAAAAAATTAATAATTTAAAAGTACCTTCGCTGCCGTAGAGTGCGATAACAATTACTGCAGGCAGCAATGCCAACCCGCGCGTAATTAATCTTCTTAGCCATGGCAGAAGTTTTATGTTGAGAAAACCTTCCATCACAATCTGACCGGAAATTGTTCCGGTAAGCGTTGAACTTTGTCCCGCAGCTACCAACGCAACTCCGAATACAACCGGCGCGATCTTTGTCCCAAGAATTGGTTCCAGAAGATGATGAGCTTGTTGGATTTCAGTCACGACAATTCCCCGGCTGTAAAAAACAGCGGCAGCAACAATCAATATTGCGGCATTAACAAAGAATGCACCGTTCAACGCAATTGCAGAATCTATCAAATTAAATTTGCACGCTTCGGATTTTCCGGTATGCGTGTTTGAAATATTTCTTGTCTGAACGAGAGATGAATGGAGATAAAGATTGTGCGGCATCACTGTTGCGCCTATAATTCCGATCGCAACAAAAAGAGCGCTGTTTGGAAGTTGAGGAATAAATCCAGACACAACTCCGTGCCACTCCGGTTGTGCAAAAAATATTTCAACGAGGAAACTCAATCCAATTGTGGAAACCAGCATAACAATAAAAGCTTCCATTTTACGAACACCGAGGCGTTGAATTGCCAGCAGAAGAAAAGTATCAAATGCAGTTATCAAACATCCCCAAAGAAGCGGCAAACCAAAAAGAAGATTTAGACCTATAATCGTTCCCAATACTTCGGCAAGATCGCACGCTGC
>JAJYMU010000100.1 GCA_021786655.1 Bacteroidota bacterium | reverse complement strand
TGAATAAGTATGACATTTATTCCTCTATTTGTTTTTAGTTAAACTCTATTTCGGACGAATCGCCGGTATTCAACTTTTTGAAATTACTCTTTACAATTGCGTTGCTGCCGATAATTGAATTTTCCAGCAACACTTTTTCAATTTTTGCGCCCGAGCTTATTATCGAATTGCGGATAATCGATTCGGCGATTTCGCAGTTATCTGATATTGTAGTGTAAGGACCGATTACGGAATTTGTTACCACGGCATTCTCAGCAATGAACACGGGATCAATCACAATAACATTCTCTAATTTTCTATTCGTACCGTTTGTTCGTAATAAAAATTGATTCGTCGCAAGAAGCGTTTCGGGTTTACCGCAATCATACCAGCCGTCAACTTGAAACGTTGTAATCTTTTCACCTTTATCCAACATTATTTGTAACGCGTCGGTAAGCTGATACTCTCCGCGTGTTTTAATTTTCTTGCTAAAAAGTTCGTTGATTGCTTCAACCAGTACTTCCGAATTATGAATGTAGTAAAGACCGACGAGAGCAAGTTTGGAAATCGGCTCTTGGGGCTTTTCGACCAACTTAATAATCCTGTCATCCTCACAAACCGCTACTCCGAAACGCGAATAATCTTCAACGATTTTAACGCCGAGTGAACTGACTTTCTTTTCAAACACGGATTTCAAATCAACATCAAAAATTGTATCACCAAGAATGATTAATATTTCACCGTCATCCAAAGTGGGAACCGCAACTTTGATAGCATGCGCAAGACCGAGAAGTTCTTCCTGCTCAACAAAAGCGGCATCCAAAGAGGGGTATTCCTTGCCTACATAATCTCTAATTTGTTCGCCCAAATAGCCGATCACAAATGTGGCTTCGTTTATTCCATAAGAAATAATTTTATCAATGATGTGACCGATCATTGGTTTGCCCCCGACATTCAGCAAAACTTTTGGAAGGGAATATGTATGGGGTTTTAGACGCGTACCGAATCCCGCAGCGGGAATGATTGCTCTCAAACAGTTCCTTCTTTTATTAAAACGCTTCGCTAATTTAATTAATAGGTCTGCGTTTATCAAACCTTGATTAAGATTATTCATTTAACAAGATTTGAATCCAACAAATTGAAATCAAAATGAAAATTGAGAACAGAATAACAAACCTCCTCCAAATTAAGTACCCGATAATACAAGCTGGTATGGTATGGGCAAGCGGATGGAAACTTGCGTCAGCAGTATCGAATAACGGCGGACTGGGATTAATCGGTTCCGGTTCGATGAAACCCGACATGTTGCGCGAGCATATAAAAAAATGTAAAGCCGTAGCGGAAAAACCCTTCGGCGTCAACATACCGCTGCTCAGAGGCGATGCACAAGATTTGATCAATGTAGTCATCGAAGAGAATATAAAAATTGTTTTCACGTCTGCCGGGCATCCCGGAAAATTTATTGATCAGTTAAAAAGAAACAATGTAGTTGTGGTTCATGTTGTTCCATCAATGAAATATGCACTCAAAGCCGAAAGCGTTGGATGCGACGCAGTTGTTGGAGAAGGAGTTGAAGCCGGAGGTCATAACGGCGCCGATGAAATAACAACATTCTGTTTGATCCCGCAACTTGCTGATGCATTGAAAATTCCCGTTATAGCTGCCGGAGGAATCGCCGACGGTCGCGGAATTCTTGCCGCGCTTTCACTCGGCGCAGAAGGAGTTCAAATCGGAACACGTTTTGCCGTAACTGAAGAATCGTCAGCCCATCTCAATTACAAACAAAAGGTTATTGGCGCAAAAGACAACGATACAATTCTCGTGTTGAAAAAAATCGGCATGGCGCGGATGATTAAAAATGAATTTACCGAAACGGTTCATCAAGCAGAAGTTGGCGGTGCAAACGAACAAACTCTTTTAGAACTGCTCGGAGAGAAGCGAGAACGGCTCGGTATTTTCGAAGGCAATGAACAGAGCGGAATGCTGGAAGCCGGGCAAGGCGCCGGATTGATAAAAGAAATTCTGCCGGTGAAAACATTAATGGAAAAACTTGTTGCCGAATTTGATAACGCTTTAGCAAAAACACAATCTTTTGAATAACTAATTTTTATTCTTCAATTTCAACCCGCAACCTTTCAACTCGCAACATTCCAACCCGCAACATTCCAACCCGCAACATTCCAACCCGCAACTCCCAATCTTCCCCCTCAATACCAAAAATGAAATTGAACTACTACTGAATTACTCTTCTGGTTGGGATCGCTCATGTTGATTCTGAACTGCGGTTTCACTTCAACAAAACTGTAAGGATAAAATTCGAACCCGAGAACTATGTGAGAAAACGTATCGTTGCTAATATCAATGTTCGGATCAAAACGATCGTAACGCACAACTGCTTCCAGCCCGATGATAATTTGATAAGCCGCTTCGAGCATCAGTGCACTTGATTTGGAATTCGGCAGAATGTAATCGTTAGCCAAATCATATTCACCCATCAGTGTAAACCTGTCGTACCCAATTCCCGCAAAGCCGCCGTAAAGCTGTGAATCGTGAAAACCCGACGCGCCTCTCATTTTCGTATCGGCATAAGAACCACCGAAAAGCAATCTGACTTTTTCAATTGAAGGTGTGTACTCAAATCTTGTCGTCCATGTCGGATCAGTTGAAAATATTCCGTTCGATTTACTGCGGCCGACGCTTGCCGTAAGCAACGCATTTTTTGATAAGTTGGCGCCGAGTTCAATACCGGTAACTGTGAAGAATGGATTAAAAATTAATCCTTGAATCGCTCCCGATGAAAACAGCAGACCGTAATCGCCTCCGCGCGTGTATGCGGTATGGTCGTCCAGATGAATTCCAAAATCGGGAATGAATGAACCGACCTTAATGTAGCTGTCGTTCGGAAGAATTTTTGCCGTTGCGTACCATTCCCAAATGATGTTAACAAAATCATAACGAGCCAGCACGTTTATTTTCGGCGCTACATCTGCACCCAGGTAAAGCGAGCCTGTCATATCTTGAAAGTCGGTTCGCTTCTTTTCCTGTGAATACAAAAATTGAGAACGGTAGTCGAAACCGAATGAAATATTATCGGAAAGTTTTGGCGTTAAAGGAAAATCTTTGTCGCGTGGGGAAATCATGCTTAAAACATTTTTGCCGAATTCAAAACCGTCTTCGGTTCTCATCATTCCCCCGGTTGGATTGACATGACATGAACTGCACCTATCCTTATACCGAAGCGAAAACCGCGGCAGTGAAAATATTTGTGCGGAAGAGATAAAAAGTACTGCAAGAAACAAAACGATTTTAGAAGATTTCATAATTCCCTCGGCAAGATTAATGATTGAGCAAAAGTTTTGCCCGTATTGCTCTACTTCAACAGAACCATTCTCATAGTCCGAGTGAAAGTTCCGGCTGTTAATTTATAAAGATAAACTCCGGACGCAACATTATTGTTCGCATCGTCAGTACCGTTCCACACAAAGTTATGTTTCCCCGGAGAAAGTTCATCGCCGACGAGAGTTTTCACAACCTGCCCTAGCGAATTAAAAATTGTTAGAGATACATTTCCGCTTTGAGGAATTTCAAAAGAAATGTTCGTTGACGGATTGAAAGGATTGGGATAATTGTTATACAATCTAAATGCTGCCGGCATCAAAGAATTATTGTCTGCTACTTCAGTGGGAACGCTGTTCGGGTCGCCGGGATTTGTAACCAAATTAAAATCTCCGGGATTTTGTTGTCCTGCTTTCCATGTACCGTTAGGATCGCCAAGTTCTTGTCCGTTCGTAACATCGTCTCCATCGGAATCTATTTGTGCAAGCGCAGGACTCCAGAACTCTTGTGTGCTTCCCGGTGCAACCAACTGTTCAACTGCCTGACCAAATTTATTTCTTGGTCCGCCGCCTTGCGGATTAATATGGCAATTTGAACATGAAAACTTTTGACCGTTCGGAATTTGATCCGGCCGCCACGGACGGCTGTACATGAAAGTGAAAGAGCTTAAGAAAAAAAGTGCGAACAAAATTGTATTTAACTTTTTCATAACGCCTTTCTAATTATTTTTGAAATTGAACCGACTTGTATGAAAAGTAGTTTTATAAGTGGAGATTGGAAGATTTTCGATTTGAGCATCGTTTAACAGTTTCAAATCAATTGGCTTTCTCTTGTTATTATATTTAATTTTATAAATATATAAAGGAACTAGTATGACTTATTATTTCACTATACTGACATTACACATTGTTTCAGCAGGAATATGGCTTGTTGGTCTATTTTCCGATCCGATTCTTCGCGGATTCATAGTTAAGAATAGAAACAAAATTGGCGAAAAAAAGTTCATTCACTTGTACTTAACCCTAGTCAATTTTTTTGGTATGATCGGATCAATCGGGATTTTGATAACCGGAATAACAATGGTTTCGTTGAGTTCCGATTACGGATTCTTCCAGATGAACGGAAATCATTGGCTTACCGCCAAGCAGATTTTGATGGTGGCTATCTTGGTATTGATCGGCGTG
>JAJYMU010000322.1 GCA_021786655.1 Bacteroidota bacterium | reverse complement strand
GAAGTTGGAACGCACAGCTATCAAATTTCCGAAGGCGCTAAATATGCTATTCACACATTTTCAACCTCCGACAATCCGCCGGTAATTGATTTGGTAACACTCCCCGATCATAAAGTCGTAAGGAAGTTGGTTGAAAATAAATCTTTGTTCGAAAAAATAAACGCTCTCAAACGGCTGCCCACTGAATTTTTCAAGATCGATATCGGTAACGGAGTTTCGCTAGATGGCTGGATGATTAAACCGCCATCCGCCACAGGCGGATTTGATCCTTCAAAAAAATATCCGGTGCTTTATTATTTGTACGGCGAACCGGCTGCGCAAACTGTTGTAGATCGTTGGAGCGGCAATCAATATTTGTGGTATTTAATGTTGGCTCAGCAAGGTTACATCGTCATCAGCGTTGATAACAGAGGAACGCCCGCGCCAAGAGGACGCGAGTTCAGAAAATTTGTTTACGGTAACGTTGGCACCCTTTCGGCAAAGGATCAATCCGATGCAATGTTGGCACTGATAAAAAAATATAATTTTATTGATGCAGCAAGAATCGGAGTGTGGGGCTGGAGCGGCGGCGCCGTTTCTACGCTGAACATGATGTTCCGCTATCCGGATATTTTTGCTACGGGAATGGCTGTGGCGCCGGTAACCGATGAACGTTTATACGACACAATTTATTCGGAACGTTACATGGGATTACCGTCAACTAATGCAGAAGGATACAAAGAAAGTGCGGCTATTACTTATGCTCATCAACTCAAAGGAAATTTGCTTGTTGTGCATGGAACCGGCGACGATAATGTTCATTATCAGAATACCGAGCGCTTGATAAATGAACTGGTAAAAAACAACAAACAGTTTTCAATGATGGCTTATCCAAACCGATCGCACGGAATTTATGAGGGTCCGGGAACCAGGTTGCACTTATACACACTGCTGACAACTTATTTGGAAAAGAATCTTCCCGCTGGCGGAAAATAATAACTTAGGGTTGCAATCAAATCCCCTCTCCGGAGGGGATTTTTTTTCTAGTTCTTTTCATTTGGAAATTCTCCTTTAGATTCACAAATTTTGATTAACATTTCCGCCGAAAGCGAGGAGTAATTTCATGCTTAAGAAACTCCTATTCACAATCTCCGTTTTGTTAATCACAATTATTCCGATTCATGCGCAGATCAAAATTGGATTTTTGAACATTGATGGCGGTATAACAAGAAACGGCGAGGTCAAAGCAGCTTACCAATTTTTAAAGAATCAACCCGATTTCTCCGTCAGTACGGTCAACTATGATGACGTTCTTAATTCTCAACTTTCAGCTCAACGGTTCTCAATTCTTTGGATTCATCGTCCAGATTCATCTGAATTATCAAATCAAGAAACGAATGAAAAGTTTATCCGCGCGTTGCAAATCTATGTAAAGAATGGCGGCAGACTTTTCCTAACTCTCGATGCTATGAAATACCTGAACGCGCTTGGATTTGAGAAAGTTAAACCACAAGTAAGCTACGCAGATGCAATTGACGACGGTTACGGAAGAAAACTTGGTCTCCATTCTTTCCGTTCGCATCCAATTTTTAATGGGCTAAACGGTGGCGCGTACATTTTCAATCCAACGAAAGACATGAGAACGCGGCAAGTCGGATTCTTCGGCAGCTCCGTTCCGCAAAACGGAAAAGTTATTGCGGTTGACTGGGCTTACATAACCTTGAAAGAAGATTCCAAACTTGTAGTGGAATATAAAATCGGCAAAGGAAAAGTTTTAGCTTGCGGCGCTTACACTTATTATGGAATTGAAAACAATAACCGTGCGCATCTCGAACTGTTCACAAAAAATTGTTTGAATTATCTTGCCGGAAAATTTGATAAGCAAAAAAGATATTATTGGAATTACACGCTGCAAAAAGTTCTTCCTTTTAACATTCTACGTTCTACACTCAACACTCGCCAACCCTCTCCTTCAAAACAATGGATAAGAAATACGGATTCGATGACGCTTGAAAATCCGTTGGCAACTGAGAACTATTGGGATGTTGCCGGTGAGCGAATGCTGGTGATGGGCAAAGAGAAAGGCGGTATTGATGAAATTTGGGCGCATCCGTTTATGGCGCTTCGGGATTATGAAGCCGGCATTCAATTCTCGTCAAACGATTCTGTTCACTGGCTAAAAAATCAGCCGTCGAAAATTGAAGTTCGTCCGGCTTCATTCACGCGGATTTACAAGTTCAGTGATGCTGATCTTACGGAAATTATAACGACATCAGCGACTAAGCCGGTTGCAATTGTTCATTACGAATATCGCGGAACCAGCCAGGTAAAACTCATCCTGAAATTCAAAAGCAACATGCGCTTCATGTGGCCCTACTCGGAAAACGCGCTCGGTTCGATTTACTATGCGTGGAATGACAACACAAACTCGTTTATGATTAAAGATGAAAGCGGTGACTTCTGCGTTGAAGCCGGCTCAAACAAAAAGCCGTCTCAGCAATTGATTGGCCGTTTTGATGATTTTGAAAAAGTTGACATGAAGTTCAAAGGTAAACCAACCAATAAATTTTTTGTCGGCGCGCTTGGACAATATGATTTGAATGCGAACGACAATCTCGATTTTGTAATTGCGGCAACGAATGAAGGCGTCGAGAAAACCAAGACCGTGTTTAACAACACCATAGAAAATCCGAAAAAAATTTTCACTGAGGCTAAAAAAAATACATACGATTTCCTGGATCATTCATTGATGATTACAACCCAGGATAAAAATTTTAACGAAGGTTATAAGTGGGCGCTCATCGGCACCAACCGCTTTTTTGTTAACACTCCCGGAGTTGGAAAATCGCTCGTCGCCGGATATTCGACAACAGCGAGTGGTTGGGACGGCGGGCACAAGGTGAACGGTCGCCCGGGATATGCGTGGTACTTTGGCCGTGACGGAGTTTGGAGCGGTCTCGCGCTACTCGATTACGGCGATTTCGGCAAAGTGAAATCCATGCTGGAATTTTTTAATCGCTACCAAGACTTAAGTGGAAAAATATTTCATGAGTTAACAACTTCCGGCGCAGTACACTACGATGCAGCAGATTCTACACCTCTCTACATAATTCTTGCCGGAGAATATTTGCATCACACCGGCGACGCAAAGTTCATAAAAGAAAATTGGTCGCACATCAAACGCGCAATCGATTTTTGTTATTCAACTGATACCGACGGCGATCATTTGATAGAGAATACAAATGTCGGGCACGGCTGGGTCGAAGGCGGCGGATTATACACAGCACACACGGAAGTTTATCTAGCCGCGTGTTGGGCTTCCGCTCTGCGGGAAGCCGGTTACATGACTAAAGAAATTGGATTGGCTGAAGAATCTAAAAAGTACAATGCCGAATTTGAAACAGTAAAAAAAATAATCGATACCGATTTCTGGAATACACAGACTAACTTTTTAAATTTCTCGAAGTTGAAGAATGGAAAATTCAATCCGGAGAAAACGGTTCTCGCTGCCGTCCCGGTTTATTTTGATATGCTCGACAGCGCGAAAGCAAGAAATGTAATTGATGCGTATGCGGAAAATTATTTCTCGTCCGATTGGGGCGTGCGAATATTGCGTGAGGACAGTCCCATTTTTAATCCGCGCGGATACCATACCGGCAGTGTTTGGCCTTTGTTCACCGGCTGGTCTGCGCTTGCAGAATTCGAATACGGAAATGATGTTCAAGGTTTCACTCATGTGATGGATAATCTTCTGGTTTATAAAAATTGGGGGCTTGGTTTCGTTGAAGAAGTTTTGAACGGCGCAGAATACAAGCCATCGGGAGTTTGCCCGCATCAATGCTGGAGTGAAACGATGGTGCTGCAGCCGGCAATTGAAGGAATGCTGGGTTTTAAAGTTGATGCACTCAATCATAAACTGGAACTTGCGCCGCGCTTTCCCGCAAATTGGAATTCGGTAAAAGTAGAAAGAATTAAAATCGGCTCTCAGAATGTTGACATGACAATGAAACGCAACGGCGCGAAAACGGTTTACAATTTCACAGCAGACAAAAGTTGTCCGCTCAAAATAAAATTTTCACCGGCATTTCCTCTTGGAACTGAATTCAAAAATGTCTCGCTGAACGGCAAACCGGTAAACTTTGAGAAATTGGAACGTTCGGTTATTAATATTCAGTTCACGCTTGAGAAATCGGCGGAAATAATTGTGCATCACAAATTAGGAATCTCAGTTTTACCGGATGTGATTTTGCCAAAGCCGAATGATAAGTCGCAAGGCTTCAGAATTATATCTGACAAACTTGAAGGAAATATTTATTCAGTTAACGTTCAAGGTTTAAGCTGCACAGCTCATTCGTTTGAAGTTTATCGTGACAGCAAAATTGAAAAGGTAGAAGTTCAGTTTGAGAAAAGTGAATCAAAATACTTGAATAAAATAATCGAGTTTAAGTTGGAATAATTGTTGTGAATCTGCCGGTGAATTTTCTGGAGTTGAAAAATTAAGCGGGCACTTTTAAATCTATCAGCGCCCGCAAAAATAAAACCGTTACGCGTTTACCAATTTCATCATCGATTCGGG
>JAJYMU010000319.1 GCA_021786655.1 Bacteroidota bacterium | reverse complement strand
AAACAATAAATTCAATTGAGGACTATGAATCTTGGGAGAGAGATTTATTTTATTTATTTTTCATTTGATGATTGAATGAACCGATCCGAAAATTTGGAAGGTTACTTAAGAAGAATAATTAACAAAACCGGACTTGATCGTTACGACAAGTACCAATAAGATGAAAAACAAACTAGCACTATCCTCATGCGTTTCTACTCCAGGGACTAATACCTCCCGCATAAAGTTTTGTTTTTGTAAAATCCAACGTTTGTATCCACCGCTAAGTTTTAAGTTCGTATCAGACCTGAATGAATCAACAAAAAAAGATTTTGCCGCATGAAAAATCGAAGTTTTGATTTTGTAATTGTGGGTGCCGGGCTATCGGGGCTTTATTCCGCGTATTGTGCCGCCAAGTATGGAACTGTTGCATTGTTAAACAAAACTAAGATCGAGATCAGCAATTCTTACCTTGCACAAGGAGGAGTAGCTGCGGCAATCGGCAATAATGATTCAACAGCGCTTCACATACATGATACGTTTGAAGCGGGGCGGGGTTTATGTAACGGCGATGCTGTTGAGATTTTGGTTAATGAAGGAAGAGAAATTGTTCAATCGTTGATTAAAATGGGAATGCCGTTCGATGTTGTTAAAGGAAAAATTTCTCTGGGTATAGAAGGAGGGCACTCCAGAAGACGGGTGCTTCATGCCGGCGGTGATGCAACTGGAATGGAACTTGTCAAATTTATTTTTTCCTTGGTGACGAAGAAAAAAAATATAGAAATTTTCGAAAACACACTCGCTTACGAATTGATCCGTGAAGATGAAAACTGTACCGGTATAAAGTGTTACGACCTTCAAGAACAAAAAATGTTTTCCGTTGCAGGCAAATGCACAATAATTGCTTCCGGCGGCGCTGCTGCTATTTATTCTAGAACAACAAACCCGTCGTCGTCTGTTGGTGAGGGAATCCCGTTGGCGTTTAATGCTGGCGCTGAAATCGAAAGCATGGAGTTCATTCAATTTCACCCAACGGCGTTCTACTCCGAAAACGGAAAATCGTTTTTAATTTCTGAAGCAGTTAGAGGAGAAGGCGCATACCTTGTTAATCATGAAGGGAAACGATTTCTGGCTAATTGGAATTCCGACGAACTTTCTCCGCGCGACGAAGTGTCCGAAGCGATATACCGCGAGCTGAGCAGCAGCGGCAAGAAAAATGTTTTTCTAAAACTTGACCATCTAAAATCATCTTCGATCAAAAACAGATTTAGCACTATTTATCGGGAAGCTTTGAAAAATAATATCGACATAACAAAAGATTTGGTTCCGGTTGCGCCCGCTGCTCATTATATGATCGGTGGAATAAAAACAAACCTTGGCGGAGAGACGAACATAAAACGTTTGTATGCGGTCGGTGAGGTTGCATCAACAGGTGTGCATGGTGCAAATCGTCTTGCAAGTAATTCTCTGCTGGAATGCCTGACGTTCGCTAAAAGAGCGGTCGAAGATGCGGCTCTAAAGTCCACAGACATCAAACATAATTTTGATGACGTGCGCACATTTCATGTAAACGAAAATCAGCGTGCTAAACTTGACGTAATCGGAAAGAAAATCGGCGAGTTAATGTGGAACAATGTCGGAATAATTAGAAGCAAGTCGTCTCTCGAAGAAGCGCTGAAGGAACTCGCACAAATGAAAGAGGAATTTGGCGGCAATGAAGATGAATATTATGCCGGCAAAATAAAAAACGTAGTTGAAATTGCCGGGATGATCACTCAATCCGCATTGTTGAGAGAAGAAAGCCGTGGATGCCACAAACGGACAGACTTCCCGGCTGAAAATTTAGCTTTCCGGGAGACTATTGTTTTGAAAAGGGGAAGTATGCCAAGATTTCAAAAACTTAACCAACCTATAGATGAAAAATGAAACTGGATAAAAAAGAAATCGACAAAATAATTAGTTGCGCATTAACGGAAGACGTTGGTTCAGGTGATGTAACAACAAATTTAATCGTGCCTAAAAACGAAAAATCACGCGCTTCTTTTTATGCCAAGGAAAATGGTGTTATTGCCGGGTTAACGGTAGCAAAATCCGTCTTCACTAAGCTGGATAAAAAAAGTGTTTGGAAAAGTTTTGTGAAAGAAGGCGATAGAGTGAATGCCGGGACAAGAATTGCAGAAGTGACCGGCTCATACCGTGCTTTGCTTACCGGTGAACGTACGGCTCTAAATATTTTGCAGCGCCTTTCGGGAATTGCTACCCAAACTTCGGAGTTTGTTAGACTAGCCGAAGGAACAAAAGTGCGTGTACTCGATACGCGTAAAACCGTTCCAGGTTTAAGAACGCTTGATAAATACGCCGTAAAAATCGGCGGAGGAGAAAATCACAGGTTCGGATTGTATGATATGGTATTAATCAAAGACAATCACATAAAAGCCGCGGGTGGTATTACCTCGGCTGTTAAACGAATTAGAAAGAATCTCAAAACCAAGATCAGGATTGAAGTGGAGACTTCTAACCTTGACGAAGTTTGTGAGGCGGTAAACTGTAATGTTGATATTATCATGCTTGATAACATGACGAATGATGCGATGAAAGAAGCGGTGAGAATTATTAACGGAAAAATAAAAGTCGAAGCTTCAGGAAATGTTACCGTGAATAATTTCCGCCAAATTGCTGAAATCGGAGTCGATTACATTTCCATCGGCGCGTTGACGCATTCTGTTAGAGCACTGGATATAAATATGAAGATTGAAAATCGGAAAGAAAGATTATGAACGAAGTGATAGAAGAAATAAATCGATTAAGAAAAGAAAAAAATGCCGTAATACTCGCGCACAATTACCAAATTGGAGAAATACAAGACCTTGCCGATTATGTCGGTGATTCACTGGGTCTATCTCAAGAGGCGGCGGCTACAGAAGCGGAGTTGATAGTTTTTTGCGGCGTTCATTTCATGGCGGAAACGGCTTCAATAATTTCTCCAAACAAAAAAGTGCTCATCCCGGATTTGCATGCAGGTTGTTCTCTCGCCTCTACGATTAACGCCGAACAGTTGAGAGACTGGAAACAAAAACATCCCGGTGCGGTGGTAGTGTCCTATGTAAATACAACTGCAGAAGTAAAAGCTGAAAGCGACTACTGCGTGACTTCGTCGAACGCAGTGAAGGTTGTTCAATCGATCCCGCCGGAAAAGAAAATATTATTCTTGCCGGATAGATTTCTCGGCGCATACGTTGAAGTGAAAACCGGTCGGCAAATGGAAATATGGAATGGCGCTTGTCATGTTCACGAAAAAATCGGCGACGTTAATTTCTCTGATGCTAAAGCCGCTCATCCGAATGCGGAATTTTTGATCCATCCGGAGTGCGGATGCTCTTCTTCGTGCATGTTGAAAGCGGAAGTTTATTTTGATTGTAAAAATGTTCACATTTTTTCAACTGAAGGTATGATTGACTTTGTTAAGCAATCGCCATCGAATGAATTTGTTGTTGCAACCGAAACCGGAATCCTTCACCGCCTAAAAAAAGTTAAGCCGGATGCATCGTTTTTACCGTTAAGCGAAAATGCTGTATGCGAATACATGAAAATGATAACGCTGGAGAATTTGCGCGATTCACTTCTTTATGAACAATACGAAGTAAAAGTGCCGGACGATATAGCAGAACGCGCACGGACTCCAATTGAAAGAATGCTGAAAATTGTGTGACGGTTATTTCATACCTAGCTATTAGCACACACTTCCGAGGTATTTATTTTGACACCGATTTAATTAAATTACATCGTTAAGTTGATACAAAACTCGTGCGGGGGTCGTTCATGGTTGTCTATAAATTCTTCATAGTGTATCGACTCGAAGACAGATGCAAGTGCTTAGTTGCAGTATTAGTTTGAGATAATAGTCAGAAATACGCGAGGAAGTCTTTATGAAAAGAAACGGAACAAGATACGTCTTCATAACTTTCTTTCAATTAATGATCTTTATTATCTTTTTACCTGCTGTTCTCTTTGCGCAAGATTCTTACGCCGTCGAAGGCAAGGTCACCGATTCGAAAACCAATGAGCCATTGGCATTTGTTAGCGTCTATTTATCTCAAACGAGTTTTGGTGTTATGTCGGATGAACAAGGGGTTTACGTTATCAAAAAAGTTCCGGCAGGTTCTTATACTCTCGTTGCCTCGCTGATCGGTTACAAACCGGAAATAACAAATGTCACATTGGATACTTTTGTGAAGACTACTGTTAATTTCAAAATGCAGCCGACCGTTTATGAGTACAACACCGTTGAGGTGACGGGCGAAAAAGCCGACAAGTGGAACGAGCAGTTTAAGTATTTCAGAAAGTTCTTCATAGGTGAAAATGAATTTGCCGACAAATGTATAATCCTGAATAAATACAAAATAGATTTTGTTGAAGATAATGATAAACTGATAGCCAGAGTGAATGAACCGTTAAAGGTTCATAACGCTGCGCTGGGATATGATATTGAATGTGTACTTTACTATTTCAAATACGATAAAAATTTTCACACAACCAGCTACCAAGTGTTTCCGCGATTCATAGAAAAGGATTCTCTT
>JAJYMU010000194.1 GCA_021786655.1 Bacteroidota bacterium | reverse complement strand
GGAATCGACAAACACTTTTGAAACATCCGGCGTGAACAGATCGCGGATAACACTTATCGTTGTACTTAAATCTTTGTAAAGAAGTGCCGGTGGTTCTTCTTTCTTTGCATCGTCCTGCATATCCGCCCAAATCTTTACAAGATATTTCAAATCTGCAGAAAGTGATTCTTCGCTTTGATCTTTTGCCGCCGTTCTAATAATTAAACCACAGTTTTGCGGAATGATACCTCTGGCAATTCTGCGAAGTCTTTTGCGTTCGCGGTAATCGGATATTTTTTTCGAAACGCCGATTTTGTTATCGAGCGGAAGAAGCACACAAAACCTTCCCGGAATAGAAATAGAAGATGTTACACGTACACCTTTATCTTTAACCGGTTCTTTGATTATCTGGATTAAAATTTCTTCGCCTTTGTGAAGCTTAGGAACCTGTCTTTCCCTTTGTTCATGTTTTTCTTTTTCTACGGCAGGTTTAGGCGCAGCGTGCGGAGTTTCAACAGCGGTTTGTGTTCCGCCGGTGGTTTCGGTTTGAGGAGTTTCTTCATCGTTATCGTCCGCATCGTCGTCTTCATCAAGCATGTCTTGAAGCGCTTCAGTGCGTTCTCCAATATCGGAAAAATGAAGGAAGGCATCGTGCTTCATTCCAATATCGATAAATGCAGCGCGAATACCCGGCAATACTCTTGCAACTTTGCCAAGGTAAACATCTCCCACCATTCTCCTTTTTTCAGGATGATCAACAAAAAAATCTACGAGATTTCCCTCTTCGGTAATTGCAACATGATTCTGCGTAGTTGAAGAGGTAATAATTATTTCTTTATTCATTTAAAAACCTTTTTGTTCTTACCCCAGCGCCTGAGCGTCTTCTTCGGCTAACCAGAAAAGAACTTTCTTTTGAAATTTTTTATAAATTTCTTCATGGGCACCGGAATTGTAGGTGCCGTTTAAAATCTTCTCGGCATGTTCGGATAACAAGGAACGCAAAGCGTTCAAACTTCTAACGGAAAATATTTTTTCCAGCAGAAAATTTATTCCGCTGCAATGCCTGAAGTACCAAATTGAATGCTTCTTGGCTTTATCAAGCGCCACCAATTCGCCGAACTCCTTCTGTAACAAATCAATTTGCTTGAAGATAGTGTTCAGCACCATAGCCGCATCCGGTTCACCCGGATCGGAGCCAGTTTCAGCCAATGAATTGTAACGGGAAAAGATAAACGGATTACCGAGCGCACCGCGCGCAATCATTGCGGAATCGCAGCCGGTCTGTTCTATCATGTTCTTCACATCTTGAGGTGCGAACATTGAACCGTTCCCCACAACCGGAATGTTGGTATTTTCTTTAACTTTTTTTATCCAATCCCAATCGGCGGAAGTATCGTATTTATCGGTTCGCGCTCTCGCGTGAACAAAAACCAACGATCCGCCGTTGTCTTCAACCGCCTTCACGGTTTCAACAATATTTATTTTACTCCGGTCTTTGCCCAACCGCAATTTAGCAGATACCGGAACGCTGCCAGCACCGTCAACCATTTTGCGAATTATCTTTCCGATCCTTTTGGGATCGTCAACCAAAGCGGCTCCCATGTTATGAGAGCAAACTTTATCGACCGGGCACCCGGAATTAAGATCAATTAAATCCGGATTAAGTTTTGCAATTTCTTTTGCGGCGTCTCCCAAAATATCGGGATCGTTTCCCAAGATCTGAACACCAATAGGTTTTTCCGATCTGCTAAACGACAAATGCCGCAGAGTTTCAAAATCATTTCTAATTACCCCCTGGGCGCTGACCATCTGTGTGAACGTTATACCAGCGCCGAGCTCTTTACAGATTCTTCGGAAAGATGAGTCGGTAACCTCAGCCATCGGGGCTAAGAAAAGTTTCTTGCCAATATCAAGGTTGCCGACTTTCATGAACTTTCTAACCGGTTAATTGAAAAAATCTTTCTATCAATAAATTGTTTCTCAATGAACGAATTTGCAAATCATTAAAGCTCTGCAAAAGAACTTCCTTTGCAAAACTAATTTTGCTCTCCGTTATTCTCTTCGCCGTTCTCCTTTGTATCTTTCAAGAGAACTTTTCTAGAAAGAGAAAACTTTCCGCCTTCAATGCTGATCAACTTCACTTTTATCATCTCGCCTTCTTTCAACGCATCGGTTACTTTGTTGACGCGCTTGTTGTCTATTTGAGATATGTGAAGCAATCCTTGCGTGCCGGGCAGAAATTCGACGAACGCGCCGAAGTCTTTAATACTTGCAACCTTTCCGTTGTAAGTTTTTCCAACTTCAGGTTCTTCTGTAAGCCACTTAATATATTCTTTGGCTTCTTTGGCAAGTTTAGCGTCTTGACCTGCAATGCTGACAGTTCCGTCTTCTTCTATATTAATCTCAACGCAGAAATCTTTCTGCATTTTCTGAATAACTTTTCCGCCAGGTCCAATTACCGCACCGATCTTATCTGTTGGAATCTTGGTTGTATAAATTCGCGGCGCATAAGAGGAAATGCCTTCTCGTGGAGCGGAGAGAGCTTCATTCATAATTTTCAGAATGTGAAGTCTGCCTTCTTTCGCCTGCTCAAGAGCTTTCTCCATGATTTCGTATGATATGCCTTGAATCTTGATATCCATCTGGAATCCGGTAATACCTTTTTCCGATCCGGCAACTTTGAAATCCATATCGCCGAGATGATCTTCATTGCCAAGTATATCGGTAAGAATTGCAAATTGATCACCTTCTTTTACGAGACCCATTGCAATACCGGCAATAGCGCTTTTTGTTGGAACGCCGCCGTCCATTAACGCAAGCGAACCCGCACAAACCGTTGCCATTGAAGATGAACCGTTGGATTCAAGTATATCCGAATTCAAACGAATCATGTAAGGAAATTTGTCTTCGGGCGGAACGATATTTTTTAATGAGCGTTCTGCAAGGTTTCCATGACCGACTTCTCTTCTGCCAACGCCGGAAAATCTTCCGACTTCACCAACGCTGAACGGAGGAAAGTTGTAGTGAAGAATAAATCTTTTCTTGTATTCGCTTTGAAGTCCGTCGATTATTTGTTCGTCGCTTTTAGAACCGAGAGTTAAAGTAGTTAAACTTTGCGTTTCGCCGCGTGTAAATAAAGCCGTTCCGTGAACGCGCGGAAGAAGTCCAAGTTCAACCGAAATCGGTCTGACTTGTTTTGTGTTTCTTCCATCGAGGCGCAATCCTTCTTCGAGAATACGTTTGCGCATCAACTCTTTTTCCATGTCATGAAGTATCTCTTTGATTGCGGCTTCCTGCTCGGGATATTTTTCGGCAAGGGCGGCAAGGACTTCATCAGTTAATGCTTTGTTCGCTGCGGAACGTTCTTCTTTTGCCATTACGCTTGCAACGATACTTTTGAATTTCTCGAAAGCCAAAGCTTTAACATCGCTCAAAAGATTTTGATCGATTTCTTTTTTAGCTACTTCCATTTTAGGTTTGCCGCAAAGTGCCTGAAGTTCTTTCTGAGCTGCCACGATCTTTTTTATTTCACCGTGAGCAAACATTAACGCATCGAGCAATTCTTTTTCGCTTACTTCTTTCGCTTCTCCTTCAACCATCATAATGGAACTTTCCGTGCCGGCAACAACCAATTCGATTTCACTTTCTTCAATTTCTTGAAGGGTAGGGTTGATAACCAGCTCTCCGTTTACTCTTCCAACTCTTACTTCACCAACCGGTTCAAGAAACGGAACGTTTGAAATTGCCAGTGCAGCGGAAGCAGCACAAGCAGCAATTACATCAGGGTCGTTCTCGTTATCGTATGAATAAACAAACGCCGCTATTTGCGTATCGTTTCGGTATTCATCCGGGAATAAGGGTCTAATCGGACGATCAATCAAACGAGCGCTTAGCACTTCTTTGTCGGTTGGCTTGCCTTCACGTTTGAAAAATCCGCCGGGAATTTTACCCGCAGCAAATGCTTTCTCACGGTACTCAACACTAAGCGGAAAGAAATCGATATCTTCACGCAAGTCTCCAGCTACAGCAGTAACTAAAACCATCGTATCGCCGTAACGAACAACCACGGCTCCGTTCGACTGCTTTGCAAGTTTTCCAGTTTCAAAAATTAATTTGTGTTTTCCTAATTGTACTTCTTTGGTATAAACCATTTAAATTCCTCTTTACTTTCTTATGTTCAATTCTTTAATAATGTTACGATATCTTTCAATATCTTTTTCGCCGAGATAATCCAGCAGTCTTCTTCTCTTACCAACCATTTGCATCAAACCTCTTCTTGAAGCGTGATCTTTTTTGTTGCCTTCGAAATGACCGGTGAGACGATTAATTCTTTCGGTAAGAAGTGCGATCTGTACCTCCGCAGTACCGCTATCTTTGTCTCCTTTACCAAACTTTTTGATTATCGCAAGTTTTTCTTCTTTTGATAACGACATTGTGCTACTCCTTTTTGTTTGTTTAATATAACCCCAGCCGAAACCGGGATTAATTATTTAATTAAAATTTATTTACAAATTCCATTGCTAACTTTTTGTCGGTTTCAATCTGGTGAATCAGCGCTTCCTTCGATTCAAATTTCTTTTC
>JAJYMU010000252.1 GCA_021786655.1 Bacteroidota bacterium | reverse complement strand
TCGATTCTTCAAAAATTTTTTGTTCCAATAAGATTTTTGCTCACGATATTCTACTACCTTTTTGCCGTTGATAATTTTATAAAAATATTCTTTAAAAAGCGTGAGATGCAATATTTGATTTTGTTCGTTCATTTTCTAATAAATATTAAGGAATGGTGAATTAAATGTCAACCCTTATAAGATAGAAATGTGGCATCGGCTAACGTTATTAACTCAAATACGCTCGCTAAATTCTTTCGAAAAGACATTCGGACGATTCAATTGTGGGCAAAAAAAGGAATGCCGCGTGAAGGGCGTGATAAATTCGATTTTATTCAATGTTCGGATTGGAGAATTAAGGAACTTGAAAAGGAAAATGATGAACTACGAGGCACAGACGGAATACTAAAAAGTAGTAAAGAAAGAAAAGAACATCTTAACGCGGAAATTTTAGAATATGAACTTGCTTTATTGAAAAAGGAATTAATACGCACGGATGAAACGGCATCTTTCCTGGAAAGACTAATTACCGTTGTGAAAACTAAATTGCCGACATCACGTAAAACATTAATACCAAAACTATTGATTGCAAAAGATGATAAAGCCGTACTTAAAATTTTAGAACAAAGGGATAATGATTTACTAAATGAATTCTCGAACACAATTGAAAACATCATCAGCGGCTTGGCACAATCTTCTGATAAAAATTACACCGCTGCTGGACCAGACAAAGCCAAGGAAAGAAGAAAGTCTTAGCGATTGGGCTACTAAGAACTTCTATCTCTCTCCGGAATATTCATCCGAACCCGGATTATATTCCTATGAGCGCCGTCCGTATCAGAAAGAAGTGCTCGACGAAATAGGCAATATGCTGAACGAGAAAGTAATTATAGTTTCCGCAACTCAAATGATGAAAACAATTATGATGATGATTGCCGAGGCATGGAAGATTGATCAGCATCCTGGACCAATATTACACGTTATGGATACAATTCTGAACGCAACACGTTACAGCAGGGAACGTTTAGACCCGATGCTGCGCGATAATAAATTTCTTGCAACAAAAGTTCAAGATGTTAAACCCAAAAAAGCCGATACCATTCTAATGAAAAAGTTTATCGGCGGAATTCTAAAACTTGTCGGCGCAAATTCTCCTTCCGGGTTGATCTTCACATCCATAAAAGATTTATTGCTCGATGAAGTTGACAGCTATCCGATTTCAGCGTCGGATTTTGGCGACCCCGTTGAACTTGCCATTAAACGTACAACGGAATTTGAGGACCGCCAAATAATTCTTGCCAGCTCACCCGGCGATGAAGTTGTTAGCCGCATCTGGCCGGAATGGGAAGCAACTGATCAGCGTTATTATTTTGTTCCTTGCCCGCTCTGTAATGAAACGCAAAGATTAGAATGGGGGCGCGTTGATGATGATTTCGGAATTCGCTGGGAAAAAGATAAACCCGAAACTGCTTACTATTTGTGCAAACATTGCCATCAAAAAATTTATAATCGAGAAAAATACTGGATGCTTGCAAACGGGCAATGGGAAAAAACATTTCCGGAGCGGTTGTTCAAACCCGGATTTCATATTAACCGGCTCTATTCTCCGAGCGCTACAACATCATGGGATAAACTTGCCGAAGAATTTCTTGTTGCTCGGAAATATTCCAAACAAGGAGATCACGAACGGCTTAAAGTTTTTATGAATACGGCTCTTGCCGAACCATGGTCGCCTAAATTCAATATGCCTAAAGAAGAGAAACTTCTCTCACGTATAGAAAATTATTTTGATAAGGACCGCAGAATATTACCCGACAAGGTTTGCTGCTTAACCGCTTATGTTGACGTTCAGGATACTTGGCTGCACTGTGTTGTTAAAGGTTGGGCTATCGGTGAAGAATCTTTTCTTATTGAACGAAAATTATTTTTTGGAAATCCATCTCAAAAAATGATATGGAACGAACTCGATATTTATTTGATGACAGCTTTTGAACATAAACAAAAATTGAACTTATATATTTATCGAATAGGTATAGATACTGGCGGTCATCATAGTGATGAAGTTTATGCGTTTGTTAAAGATCGACAAATACGACAATTAAAGAATAATGTTTTGCAATATTTTTATGCAACTAAAGGATGGAACACACCTTGGAAACCTATTACAGATCAAAAAGGACGATTAAATAACAAAGGCGGAATACCTTTGTACATGATTGGTACCGATACAGCCAAAGAAGTTATCTTTAATCGTCTGGCAATAGAGAACGAAGAAAAATCCGGTTACGGTTATTTGCATTTTAATCATTATGCCGATTCGGAATATTTTGAAGGATTGATTTCAGAAACATTGATACGTGATAAAATTACAAAAATTTCCAAATGGGTTCGGCTTCCAAATAGAAGAAATGAGGATCTCGATTGCGAAGTTGGAAATCTTTTCTTGATTCGTATCGCAGCGCCTAAAAAAATGAATCTAATCAAAATTACAGAAGACTTAATGCAGAAATCCAACAAGCTAAAAGAAGGAACGCTGTTCGATCAGAAACAAGAAGAACTACAACCGCAGCGCCGTACTAACTGGGTGCGTGATTGGAATAAATAATTATGCAATCCGCCTAACGGAGTTGCGCATAAGACGCAGCCGGAAATAAAAATAAATTTTAATTAAATGGAAAAACAAAACAACATAACAGGACCAGAATCACTAACACAGCAAGGCTGTCGTTTTGATGCGCTGGTTATGCCGCCTTCTCGTATCCTTGATTTGTTTTGTAAGGCGGGCGGCGCATCTATGGGTTTACACCAAGCATTCCCGGATGCCGAAATATTTGGGGTTGATAAAGACTACCAGAAAAATTATCCTTTTAATTTTATTCAAGCCGATGCAATGACATTTGATTTAAACGGCTATGATTTTATTTGGGCATCGCCTCCTTGTCAATTTTACAGCAACCTTACACCGCAAGAACATAAATCAAAGCACCCGGCGCTTATTGGTTCGGTTAGAAAACGGCTGCAAAAGACTAAATCGATTTGGATAATTGAAAATGTGAATGGCGCAAAAAAACACTTGTACAATCCCATAATGCTATGTGGAACTCAATTCGGTTTGAATACACACCGGCACAGGTATTTTGAATCGCCGTGGCTTGATATAGTAATGATGCCAAGTTGCGATAAAAGTATAATACCGGTTGTTGTTAGCGGAACATCGAAAAGATTATTTAACGGAAAGCGCCGGGAATTTACAGCCCAAGAATGTGGCGAGGCGATGCAGATTAATTGGATGACACGTAAAGAATTAGATGAGGCAATCCCGCCCGCCTTCTCTAAATATTTAATAGCTGAAATTTACAGAAGATTACAAATAAGGGCGGCATAACGAAGTGGCTACTAAACTGCAAGCGTAATTTTATAAATAAATTAAAAGGAAAAACAATGAACGAGATTACACAAACCCTAAAAACTGACGAGCAAAGCGAAGTCAGTTTGAGTAGCAAGTTATACGGCTGGCTGAAATGGATTTTGGCAAATGCGATTGGCACATATATAATTTACTTAGCATTGTTTGAAAATAAAGGTTGGGCTATAAACGTAATTGTCTTTTGTGCACACCTACTTTTACTATTTGCACTAATGATAGCCGTGTATGTGCGTGAGAACAAAAACAAAAAAGAAGAAATACAAAAAAGAAAAATTGTGCCAGTTAATTTTGATATAGTTTATGATTTGCTGATCTGTATAATTTTTGCATCGCAAGGATGGTTTTACACGGCGATAATTTGGTTCTTACAAATATTTTTTGAGAGTTACGTTTATAGCAAGGATGATAAGCCAGCCGCATAACGGAGTTGAAACTAAAGCGTGAGCGACATGAAAGCTAATGATATTAAACTCTTCCAACCTATAAAAGTTGGGAAGCAAATTTGGGCAGTAATAACTATTAAAGGTAATAAAGCATTAATTAAATCACCGACTGGAAAAACAAAGTGGATTGGGATAAACCGAATAAAATAGCGAATCGCTTTGAGTTTTTAGTTATAAATTTTTTGGCGGACATTACGAACAAATTAATGAGGAAAGAAAATGAGAGAAATAATAACAATAGCAACTAACGAAATTTACAGCAAGAAAGAAGATGGCACAATGCAAAAAAGATTTGAGGTTATTGTGCTAACTGGTGAACCAAAATGGAAGTTGACTAACCAACAAGATTTAACAAAAGAAAGAGAAGTAACAGAGTTTAGATTTATTACTAAATCATTAATAACACTTGGCGAAGCGTTGATAAAAATGGAAAAAGATTCAGATACAAACGAAGATAGCCAAAAACATTTATAACAAAGCGCGGGCTTACCCGATGTGGTAACGAGTATATAAATAACTGTAATTGACAAAGAGTAAAATTATGGACATAAAAAAAGAACTTAAAAAACAATTTGGATGGATGCAAAGGGGAGACTTCAAACTTTTGGAAATATTTATTGAAGAAGTAAAAGAAAACATTCGGGTACAGCCCGAAGTTATAAAGAAAATTTGCGTGCATTGTTGGGACGAGGAGAAGCAAACACAAGATCGGA
>JAJYMU010000018.1:1806-4566 GCA_021786655.1 Bacteroidota bacterium | reverse complement strand
AAAATGCATCTGCTGAATTAAATCAAAAGCCGTCGAGTGCTGAGTTTATCGAAGCGTTACCTAACAACTTCTTCCATGGCTCAAACGAAAAAATTCTTGTTGCTGTATTTGATTATCTAAAAAAAGAAACCGATCTTTATCCGGCGGTTCCCTTAAATGCTCTTATTAGAAGAATAAAACGGTACCACTCAGATAACTTTACCAATTCACTTCCACCTAAGCAAACCAACTTCGATTCAAACTTAGACATAGAAAATATTGTTAGCTGCAGTCTAAATGATGTAACTGCTCGATTGAACACGTTTTATGTCGAAAAAGGAAAACTAAACAAAGATGAATCGGAAATCTTTAGGAATGTAAATGTATTAGTTGAATATGCCAATGATCTCAAAGACGGCGGAGTTAGCCGGGGCTTGTATGATTACTTTAATGCTCACATGATTGATCTCAGCAAAGAGGATTTCTACGAAAAGTATCACCACAATTTAGATTACCTAATCCGTTTGCTTAAAAAAGGAATCGCTGAACGGCTCGAAATTGAAAAGTGAAGCCTTTTAAACAAAATATTAAGGTTTCCTGGAAAATTAAAAGGCGCACCCTCGCTGTCTCTTAAGATATTTTAGTTTTCTTGAGGTAGCGGGAAAAGAACGAATTCCCAAAGGCATTTGTTTGTAACTATAATTAAACTATAAAAAAGATAGTTTTGAAAGGAACAAATTGAAACACGAAATCAAAATAAGTGAGTATGATATATATAAATTCGTCTTTTCTCCAGAGTCTCTCGAATCAGGAAAGAGAACTTATCTAGAATCCAATCGTGTAAGATTTATGAAGGAAATTGAATTCTGCCAAGAATTAAAGAATGCCTCTCCTTCTCTCGAAACGGAAGAATTGGTAAAAATAATTATCGACAAAATCAGTTCAAATAAAACCGTCGAACTATTACCCAGCATTATTACTACTGAAGTGAATGATTCAAAACTGAGATTGGCTGCGGAATCCCTAAAACTGAGTACGAAAACTTATTCCTCTAGTTTTGCAGATCCAACTTCTGACCACGTTGTCAAAATAATTAACACCGATTCGCAAACGTTGCTTTATTTGTTTTCTTCCGATCCAATCTCAAAAGCTAGGATTACCTTCTCCCCGTCTGAAACTTCTTACACTATAAAAGATACTTCCAAGCCGATCGAAATCCTTGATGAATCGAATATTGAAAAAGTAACAGTTGAAAAATTGTGATTCCCTTTTTCCTCGGCATTATAACCTACTCATTTTTCAAGTTTGCCGCTTGCCTCGCCGTACTTTTACCTCGCCGATTGCTGGCGAGCTGGCGGGTTTCACCTTTCCTCGGCTGTCAAGGTCCACACCTTGACATAAGTCTCTAATACATCTCTTCCGTTTCACCTTTACGCCGTTTGTTTCCCGATGTTATTTATCGGGATCACATCCCACGTTTTCTTTCTTGCGAATAGCTTGTCGCTTTTCCCCTTCCCCACTGTAATCATAATTACATTAATTCTTTCACCACAAACGGCAAAATTTGCAATCATAATAGTATTACTTACTGATGTTACGCACTTTCATAATCCTAATCGTAATCTTGCCTGCCTGACGGTAGGCAGGCTCGTAATCTGGTTCTAAATCCGATTAAGATTATGATTAAGAGCAAGATTAAAAATTAGCTGCGTAACGTAAGTTACTTATATAGATATGAAAACACCGGCAAGAAATACCGCACAATTGGGACTTAACGCAGAATCCTACCCGTATTCAACCCGTTCTGAATTCGTCTTGAAACCGTTACAACCGGCTCACAATTCCTATTAAATTATAGTTTAAAGGTACACCTAATGGCTTTAGTTGAAAGTAATCCTATTTTTCAGATTAAAGGCAGAGTCGGCAGATATGTTATCAAAAAATTCAACGGCAAAAGAGTAATTAGTCTCCGACCGGTACATTATAAGAAAACTAAAAGCCGAGTAGCATTAAAACTTCAGTCAAACTTTGTAGCGGTAATTTGTTTTGCAAAACACATTAATTCTATCCAAAACTTGGTCTCCATTTGGAATACTTCTTCTATCAAAGGTTTCTCTGCTTATCATAAAATTATTAAGTCAAACCTGAAGATCACAAAGTTCGGAGAATTAACAGCCCAAAACATTATTGTGCCCGATTCAATTCCATCTTTAATTACGGATATACAACTGAACAAAAATGAGTTGATGGTTTCTATTAATAATTTGACAACATTAAAATCTATTGTCGGCAACCACGCAGCAACACTTGTCACGGTATTTGTCTATTCTAGCTCAAAGAGAAAAACTAAATCAAGTTTGCACATCTCAAGTATGTTGCATCATCTCAAAATCGAAGATTGCCCCGGCGATTTCCAAAAATGTTTTTTTATTTCCAACGAACAACCCAAAATGGGAAATCGGATTCGTCACCTAATTCTTTTTTCCACCTTAATATGGAAATCAAGTGCAAGCAACAAGTATGAATGGTGTTCCACTTATTCAAAAATTATTAAGTAAGTCTGTTCATTCATGCATCCATGCAGTTAATCATTCGACTCGCCAGCTTGCTCTTCGGTAGCTCTTCAACCATGCAGTATTTCTAAAATTTCTTGCATAACTTTAACTAAAAGAATAAATTTTGCCATCAATTATAAAGCTATGGCAGAAAACCCGGAAGAAAAGAACATAACCGTAAATCGAAAAGCGCGGCATGAATATTTTATCCTTCAGACTTAAGATC
>JAJYMU010000018.1:0-1796 GCA_021786655.1 Bacteroidota bacterium | reverse complement strand
AAGCTTTAAGACAGAACAAAGCAAATCTTGTTGATAGTTATGCGCTCATTACAAGCGGTGAAGTTTGGTTATTAAACGCTAATATTTCTGTTTACGATCAAGCAAGCATCAACAATCATGACCCGTTAAGAAAAAGAAAACTTCTTCTTAACCGGAGTGAAATTCGCAAGCTAAATAAAGCCGTCTCAGAGAAAGGCAATACTCTAATACCTCTCAGACTTTATTTCAAAAACGGCGTTGCCAAAGTTGAATTAGCCGTTGCAACCGGCAAACGACAGTATGATAAGCGCGAAGACATTGCCAAACGCGATCTAAAACGAGAGATGCAAAGAAAATTTAACTTGCCTCGCCACTAGGCGGGGTAGTCTATTTAGGAGATTGTATTGAATAAAAAAATTCTCTTCCCCCCTGTTACAGAACAAATGGATCTCATCAAAAGGGGTACGTTCGAAATCATACCGGAAGAAGAACTCGTACAGAAACTTGAAAAGTCGATTAAAGAAAATATACCGCTTAACATAAAACTTGGCTGCGATCCAACCCGGCCCGATCTTCACTTAGGTCATTCTGTAGTTCTGAGAAAGTTGGCTCAGTTTCAAAGCATTGGTCATACCGCAATTCTTATTATTGGTGATTTCACCGGGATGATTGGCGATCCATCCGGAAGAAATTCTTCACGCCCGCCTCTTTCATTTGAAGAAGCCAGAGAAAATGGTAAAACTTATTTTGAGCAAGCGTCAAAAATTTTGGATAAGGAGAAAACAAGGATCGTTTACAACTCCGAGTGGCTTGGCAAGATGACTTTCGAAGACGTGATTAAACTTTCCTCCAAATACACAGTAGCCCGGATGCTCGAAAGAGATGACTTCACGAAACGCTACAAAAATGGCATCCCGATCAGTATGCATGAAATTCTTTACCCGCTTGCGCAAGCGATGGACTCTGTTGCTATAAAAAGTGATGTTGAACTTGGTGGAACTGATCAAAAGTTTAATCTGTTGGTAGGTAGAGATATTCAACGGGAATTTGGCTTGCCACCACAAGTGATCTTAACTCTCCCACTTTTGCTTGGAACAGACGGCGTGGAGAAAATGAGCAAGTCGCTGGATAATTATATCGGTATCAATGAAACTCCAAGAGAAATTTACGGTAAAACGCTTTCAATACCGGACGAACTGATTTATCAGTATTTTGAGCTGACAACTAATGTGCCGAATAATGAACTTCAATCAATCAGACAAGATCTTTCAAATAAATCGGTTAATCCAAGAGACATTAAGCGATCGTTGGCAAGAAAATTAGTCGAGTTATATCATTCTCAAGATGTTGCATTTGAAGCCGAAAAAGAGTTCGACAATATCTTTGTGAAGAAAGGACTGCCTGACGAGATCGCAGAATTCAGATTTGATTCTAATTTACACGAAATGGATATTCTCGATTTGATTGTGATGGTTCAATTTGCTCCCTCTCGAGGAGAAGCTAGGAGACTTGTTTCCCAAGGTGGCGTAACTATTGATAACGAAAAGATTACAGACATAAAACAAATGGTTACGTTGCAAGGTACCAAAATTTTGAAAGTGGGAAAAAGAAACTTTATTAAACTAATAGGAAAATAAAAATGGAGGACACCGAATTGTACGTCCCATCTAAAATCTTCTTCACAAAAGGTGTCGGAAAACATAAAGAGTATTTGGCTTCATTTGAGCTTGCTCTTCGTAGTGCCGGCATTCAAATGTGTAACTTAGTATCAGTCAGCAGCATTTATCCGGTCGGGTGCAAACGACTAACCAAAGATC
>JAJYMU010000272.1 GCA_021786655.1 Bacteroidota bacterium | reverse complement strand
TTCCGATCTCTTCAATGAAACACTTCGTTCACTTTATAGAAAGGAGGCACATTATACCGGTTCATTATCTCCGACAAATTATCTTTCAAAATGATTATGCTCCGTTGCAAGACTGACTGAAGAGTTACATCAAATATCTTCATGCCATGAAAATTGCAATTGGTCAAATCAGAACGAATTTTCAGAACGAAGCGGAAATATCAAAGTATCATCTTCAAATCACCAAAGATATCTTTAGTGGATTCGCTGATTTCATGAAAGCAGATGCTAGAAATGGTTTTGCATCTGTTAAAGACGACAAGATGTGGGAGGAATTCAACGAAGCAACAAATGAAGTTGTAAATGCAATTAATGGTTTTGTTGACTGGCTTTCTGCTCAGATGATTAATGCAACTGAACAATTTGCAATGGGCAAAGAAAAGTTCGAGGAAATGATAAAGATTATTGATGGTGTTTATATGCCTGTTGCAGACTTTAAGCGTATTGCAGAAGAAGACCTTCAAAGAAACACTTTGGCTTTTGAGAAAGCTTGCCAAAAATATTCACCAGGTAAAACTACTGATGAATGCTTTAAGGCATTGCTGTCACAGAAGAAAGAATATGATCCGATTTTAATAGCGCAGAAACAAGTACCTATGTTGGAAAAATTTTTAGTAGAAAAAAATATCGTACAGATACCTGATTATGCGAACTTGTTAGTTATCGAAACTCCAAAATTTCTTAGATCGTATAGTGCTGCCTTGTTTCCACCTTTCCCTATGAAGAGAAGTCAATTGGGTTGTATTACATTACTCGTACCGATCCAAATTGGTCAGAAACAGAACGCTTGAATTATTTAATGCATGAAATTGATTTGTTAATTACATCTGTGCATGAGGTGTGGCCCGGACACTTCTTGCAAGCACTGTATGCTAATAAATGTGAATCACCGCTAGCCAAGGTGTTCGGAAGTTATTCGACAATAGAAGGTTGGGCGCATTATAGTGAAGAAATGATGTACGGTGAAGGATTGGGCAATTACCAGCCCGAATACGAAATGTTTTTAAGGTATGGTGCTATTATAAGGGATATCAGTTTTCTTGCATCCATTAAGATGCATCGGAAGGAATGTCAGTTCAAGAAACAGAACAACTGTTCTTGCACAAAGCATTTCTTGATTCGGTCACTGCAAAAAATGAAGCTCTAAGAGGAACTTACGATCCGCAGTTTTACGGTTATACTTACGGGAAGATTCTGATTAACTAACTTCGAAATAAATGGCTAAGCCAAGATGCTTCTAGAACGCTCTCTGATTTTCATGTAAAGTTCTTGTCATATGGTAATATTCCAATTCCGTTAATCGCAGAAACCATGACGATAGAGAATGATTGAAAAACAAAATTTGAATTACACATAAGGGTGTAGAAATTTTTTACTCCGACTATTGAAGTTTAGATACAACTGAGAAAGGTCTCTTGATAATCTCAGAAAATTTTGTAAATTAATTGTAGGTAAATTAACAAACTAATTTCATCACTAAACATTAGCAAAGGACATCACAAAATTTTTAAGCGTGTTTTGCTGATGGAAAAAGGTTAAAAATAAAAGGAATTGCAGCTTTCGGATCAGCACTTTTTTGTCCCTAACTTTCAGGAGCTAGTTGGTGCAAGCCAGTGCAGGTTCGAGTCCTGTTCCGGGCACAATGAAGAATATTTCAACCGACGGAAATAAATCTCTTGATTTGGCCTATCTCAATGCCGTAAAATTCACGAAGAACCATTACGAAAACTTTCCGGTTGTCTCACTCTTCTTACCAAAAGTATTAAGAAAACATGTTGCTGTCGTTTATCAATTCGCGCGGCAAGCAGATGATATTGCGGATGAAGGAAGTGCGAATTTAGATTTGCGAATTGAGAATTTAGAACAGTATGAAGAACATTTGAAAAACTGCATTGCCGGAAAATTCGAAAACAATTTCTGGTATGCACTCAACAATACAATCTCAGAATTTAAACTTACACCAGATAATTTCTTCAATTTGCTGAAGGCATTTAAACAAGATGCAACTAAAACTCGGTACGATTCGTTTAGCGAGGTATTGAGTTACTGCAAGAATTCGGCTAATCCGGTTGGAAGAATCATCTTGGAATTCTTCGGGATAAGAGAACCGGAAGCAGTTAAGTACTCAGATTCAATCTGTACCGCGCTGCAACTGACAAATTTCTACCAAGACGTTTCGATTGATTTACTAAAGAATCGGATTTATATATCGTTGGACGAGCTTAAAACCTACGGGGTAGAACTAAATCAGTTTGAGTTAAAAAAAAATAATGCTAACTTTAAGATGTTATTGAAGCATCAGGTTAATAGAAATAAAGAGTTGTTTGCTGAGGGAAGAAGACTTTTAGCATTAATTCCGCGCGGATTGCGAAGACAGATTTACATGACAATCCTTGGCGGAGAAAAAATATTGGAAAAGATTGAAGCGATAGATTATGATGTTTTGAATAAGCGTCCTTCACTTTCCAAATTGGATTACACAAAGATCTTTCTAAGATCGGCGGTTTTACTAAATGATTGATTTATCCAAACAAATAGCGAAGGAAAGCAAGAGCAGCTTTTATTACGCATTCTCATTGCTGAAGCAGCCCAAGCGCGATGCAATGAACACGGTTTACGCTTTCTGCCGCAAGACCGATGATATTATTGACGAGGGGAGCGACACCGATGATTTGAAGTATGAAAAACTTCGCAAATGGAGAATTGAACTGGAAAAATCTTTGCGCGGAACATCCGAGTATCCGCTGCTGAATAAACTATCGGCGATCATTAAACAGTTTAACATTCCATTGGAACCATTTTTCGAGTTGATTGCTGGAATGGAGATGGACCTTCAGCGGAAACGATACCTTAGTTTTGAGGATCTAATGCAGTATTGTTATCTAGTCGCTTCAACGGTTGGATTGATGTGCATCGAAATATTTGGATACAAAAATAAATCTGCCAAAGATTACGCAGTCAATCTTGGTTTGGCGATGCAGTTAACAAATATATTACGCGATGTAAAGAAAGATTCCGAGAGGGGGAGAATTTATCTGCCGCAAAAAGATTTGACTAATTTTGATTATACCGAAAATGATCTCATGAATCATAAGTACGACCCCAATTTTGTTTCGCTCATGAAATATGAAGCAACCCGCGCGGAAGAATTCTTTGATAAGGCGAACCAATCTCTCGATCTCGATGATAAACCGGCAATGTTTCCGGCTCGCGCTATGCAGCATATCTATCATAAACTTCTTACTAAAATCGAAACGGAAAATTTTGATGTGTTTAGCAAAAAGATTAAAGTCGGAACCTTCGATAAGTTATATATCTCTCTTGGTGTTTGGGCAAAGTATAATCTAGTTTATTAATGAAGCGTGTTTTAGTTGTTGGCGGTGGGCTCGCCGGATTATCCTCATCGGTTTATCTCTCTGATAACGGATTTGAAGTAACTCTCCTTGAAGCGTCTCCAAAACTTGGCGGAAGAACTTATTCGATGTATAACGATCGTTACGAAGATTATTATGATAACGGTCAGCACATTTTAATGGGCTGCTATGAATATACTCTTGATTTCATAAATAAAATTGGCGGAACGGATAAACTTTACTTTCAAGAATCTTTGGAAATTAATTTTGTTAAACGAGGTGGAAATTTATTTCATCTTAAGGCGGGGAAATATTTTTATCCGCTAAACCTTCTTTTTGCCATTCTAAAATTCAAAGCGCTAAGACTTAAAGACAGATTTAAAATAATCGATTTCTTCCTCGAACTAATGTGCTGCTTCGACGAAGACTTGCGGGATAAAACGGTCAAAGAGTGGCTGCAATGCAAGAAGCAAAGTGATGATAGCGTCAGAAATTTTTGGGAAATTCTTGTAGTAGGTGCTCTGAACACCACAATAGAAAAAGCTTCTGCGGAAATGTTCGCTGAAATTCTAAAAAGAATTTTTCTTCAAGGCAGTGAAGCGTCCGCCATTGTAATTCCGAAAACTGGGTTGTCACAGCTCTTTAGTAACTTGGCAGGCAAGTTCATAGAAACAAATCACGGTCAAATAATTCTTTCGGAAAAAGTTTTAGAGATTGAGGTTAGCGATAAGAGGATTACATCTGTAAGTACTGACAAAAATGTTTACAAAGATTTTGACGCCGTAATATTAGCAGTCCCAACTTTTGCTTTGGCGAAAATTCAACTGACCGGCACAACGATTCAGTTCAACATACCCGATCTGCAATATTCTCCAATTGTGAACATCCATCTATGGCTTTCTGAAAACCCATTCAAAGAAAAATTCTACGGGTTAATCGGTTCGGATATTCATTGGTTGTTCAACCATGGGACGCATATTACGCTTATGACCAGTGCTGCTGATCAAATAATTACTCTTGGAAATAGCGAGATAAAAAGACATTTTTGTTCGGAGTTGGAGAAATATTTTTCTATATTTCACAGCGAAATGATTTTGGATTTCGTTGTTATTAAGGAGAAACGAGCTACTTTTATCCCGGACATCACTTCAAACCGGAAGAGGAAAGAAAAAGTTAGTTCGCAAATTGAGA
>JAJYMU010000149.1 GCA_021786655.1 Bacteroidota bacterium | reverse complement strand
GATGGCTCACAGCAATGCGAGCACAGTCTCGGAAGGAATTCGTTTATCATTTTTATGCTGGCTCGGATTCATTGCCGCGCCGATGGCAATTAATTCTTTGTTTGAAGGCAGATCTAAAAAATTGCTGCTGGTAGATTGCGGCTATCATTTAATTGTAATTCTTATTTTCGGAATTATACTCGGCGCGTGGACAGTTTAACGGACGCATTATAACTTTTTTTGGAAGAGGCGCTTGAATTAAGATTTAACAATGGTTCAAGTGTCTCTACTTTTAATCTGCAAATCAGTATCTTTAAGTAAAACTTATCTCAATCCTTAGATGAACATCAAACTTGTTGTATTTGATCTGGACGGAACGCTGGTGAGTTCGCACGAAACGATTTACGAAGCAACCGTAGATACTTTAAAAAGAATGAACATTCCCGGCGAAATGCCTCGCGAAAAATTTTACGGCAAGATCGGCCTCCACTTCGTCGATATATTCAATGACTTCAACATCAGCGTGCCGGACTTTGAAAAATTTATCGGAATTTACAAATCGGTTTATTTTAATTTCATCCAGTCATCAAGCGTTTATAACGGCACAAAAAACACGATTGATATTCTGGTGAGCAAAGGAATTAAGATTTCTCTTCTTACAACTAAAGCGCAAGAACAGGCTGAATTAATTCTGAAACATTTCAATCTTTACGATAAATTTGATGAAGTGATGGGACGAAGACCGGGCATAGCGCACAAACCATCGTCGGAACCGCTGCTGAAAATTTGCGAATATTTGAAAATCGATGCGAGCGAAACATTGGTAGTCGGAGATTCCGAAATGGATATTCAGTGCGGCAAAAACGCCGGGTCAAAAACGTGTGCGGTTACATACGGATACAGAACAAAAGAGGAGTTGCTGAAGTTGGAACCCGATTTTATGGTTGATAATATTGCCGATATAGAATATATAGTAAACGGAATCGATACTTATACGAAGAAGGAGACGTAGATGGAACGCAATGGTAAAGTTACTGTTTCGGTCAACAATCATATTGCTTCGATTAATTTTTCACATCCGAAAAGCAATTCACTTCCCGGCAAAATGCTGAAGGAAATGACGGAAGCGATCCTTCGCGCCGGAGAAAGAAAAGATATTAACGTAATTGTGATTAGAAGCGAAGGGGACAAAACCTTTTGCGCGGGAGCTTCGTTCGACGAACTTTTAGAGATCAAGGATTTTAAAACCGGCAAAGAATTTTTTATGGGTTTCGCGCGCCTGCTGAATGCAATGAGAAAATGTCCCAAACTAATTATTGCGCGCGTTCAAGGAAAAGCCGTAGGCGGCGGAGTTGGAATTGCAGCAACGGCTGATTACACCTTAGCGACTAGCGAAGCATCGGTAAGATTAAGCGAACTTCAGCTCGGTATCGGCCCGTTTGTAGTCGGTCCCGCCATCGAGAGAAAAATTGGAAAGACAGCATTCATCACAATGGCAGTTGATGCCGAATGGCACGACGCGTTCTGGGCGAAACAAAACGGATTATTTACAAAAGTTTTTTCCACTGTTCATGATTTAGACGAAGCGGTTGCGGAGCTTTCAAGAAAAATCGGAAGCTGCAATCCCGAAGCAATTTCGGAGATGAAAAAAGTTTTTTGGGAAGGTACAAATAACTGGGATGCGCTTCTTGAACAGCGAGCAGAGATAAGCGGTAAGTTGGTTCTAAGCGACTTCACTAAAAATTACGTTAAATCGTTCAAAGAGAAGTAAGGAAATTTTTTAAGATTGGTTGGCGATTCTAATTAGCGAGTCGTCAACTTTCATTTCCTTCTTAGTCAATTCATTTCTTTTCGATAAATTACATCTGAAATAAATCTTAGATTTATTGCAATCGCTGCTTTGATTTTATCAATTATCTCCGCGAGGTTGTTATGGTTTTGAGATCAACAAACAATCGATTGAAATTTTTTGTCACAGTCGCCTCCGTTTTGCTTCTTCTTCCTCGGAATTATTTTGCTCAGCAAGCACAAAAGCCGGATTGGAGCGGGTTCAAGTTTCTAATTGGCGATTGGATCGGTGAAGGAAATCTCATGAAAAATTTTTTGAACAAAGTGTTTCTCGTTGTGTTATTCGCTCCGCTTAGTGCTTTAAATGCACAAACACAAAGTTTGAGTGCCGATTCGGTCACTGTTGCTGGCGTACTTAAAAACCAAGCTGCTGCCTTCGTTTTATTCGACCAAACGAAGGGTGAATATTTACGATTCAACAAATCAAGGTGCGCGGAAAGATTTTCGCCAAAATCTACTTTTAAAATTCCTAATTCGTTAATTGCTCTGGAAACCGGTGTTGCACCGGATGAAAATTTTGTGGTTAAATGGGACGGACAGAAACGTTGGAATGCAGATTGGAATCGCGACCATAATATGATATCCGCGCTTAAGTATTCAGTAGTTCCTTACTACCAGGAAATAGCAAGACGAGTTGGACGAGACCAATACAAAAAATGGCTGGAAGCCATTAATTATGGTAATCATGCGATAGGTGAGAACATCGACACGTTCTGGCTGGACAACTCTCTTAAAATTTCCGCTGAAGAACAAATAGAATTCTTGAAACGTTTTTATGATTACCAACTTCCGTTTTCTAAGCGAAACGTTGACATTGTAAAAAAAATCATGCCCTCGGAGGAATACAAACACTCGTTGTTAAAATTTAAAACCGGCGGAGGCGAGAAGGAAGACGGAACGTGGATTGGCTGGGTAGTTGGCTATGTTGAAAAAGGAAAAGATGTTTCTTTCTTCGCGTTTAATATCGATGCAAAAACTTTTGATGAAGTCCTAGAGAAACGTGATACGATGCTGCGCGAGATTCTGGTGAGCTTAAAAGTTTTGAAATAAAACAAATGGTCTTCGCACGCGTTTATGCTATGGCTATGGTTGATTAAATGATGAAACTTTAAGATTGAGCGGGATCACTCTAATAATTATTTTCGTCACAAACCCCAAACAGTGAAGAAGTCTAAATGAGCGAATACTTTTTAAGCGAGATAAACGTCTATCCCGTTAAGTCACTTGGCGGGATATCACTTCAATTGTCAGAGATAACAGACCGCGGATTAAAACACGACCGTCGCTGGATGGTTGTTGATAAAGAAGGGAGGTTTTTAACACAGCGCACTCATGCACAAATGGCGCTGGTTAAGGTGGCTATGGATCAAGCCGGTCTAACGCTAACGCACAGAGTAAAATATATCAAACCACTGGCTTTGCCGTTCATTTCGGAGAGGAGTAAGAATATTGAAGTTGTTGTTTGGAATGATAAAGTTGAGGCGGCGCATGTAAGCACAGCCGCAGATAAATGGCTGTCGGAAGCCTTGAATGTTCACTGCAAATTGGTTTATATGCCCGATGAATCATTGCGCATGGTAGATCAAAAATATGCCGCAGGCAATCAGATAGTAAGTTTTGCAGATGCTTATCCGTTTCTTATTATTGGACAGCAATCACACAATGATTTGAATTCACGTTTGGAAGAGAAAATTCCGATGAACCGGTTTCGCCCCAATTTTGTTTTCGATGGTGGAGAACCGTTCGATGAAGATAAATGGAGAAAGTTCAAAATAGGCAATGCTATTTTTGAGGCGGTTAAACCGTGTTCGAGATGTCTGGTAACGACGGTCAACCAAGAGACAGCCGAAGTGAAATCGGAGCCGCTAAAAACTCTCTCAACTTACAGAGCGAAAGAGAATCATGTTTATTTTGGTCAAAATCTACTGCACGTTGGGCGCGGTATTGTGAAAATTGGCGATCAATTAGAAATTCTTGAGTGGAAATGAATCAATGTTGTATCAAAACAAATATAGAATTGAAAGCGCAAGACTGAAAGGATGGGATTACACTAACAATGCATGGTATTATATTACAATCTGTACGAAAAATAAATCATGTTTCTTCGGAAGAATTGCTAAGGAAAGAATGTGTTTGTCTGCTGTTGGTAAGATTGTAGAAGAAGAGTGGCTTGCTACGCCTAAGATCAGGCGTGATCTGGAATTAGATGAATGGATAATTATGCCGAATCATATCCATGGGATAATAATAATTGATAATAAAAATGTAGAGACGCATGGCTATGCGTCTCTACAAGTAAAACAAAATTTGTCGAATATTGTAAGAGGTTTTAAATCTTCATGCACAACAAAAATTCATCAGGCTGGATTTAAGGACTTTGTTTGGCAACCAAGATTTTATGATCATATTATTCGTAACGAGAAATCGCTGCATGAAATTCGACATTACATTCATTACAATTACTTGAAATGGGATGAAGACGAAGAATACGCTAAATAAGAACACAGCAGCGGGAACCATTTACAATCTTCTAACTGGCAACGATCTCCGCTCGATCGGCAAATCAAATGAAGTTGTTTGGCACATTGCAATGATGCTGGGATATCTTAATCTGACAAAGAAAGAAACGGATAAGTCGTTCAACCAACTCTATAAATGGTTGAACAAATCCGACAGCATTATTGTTAAAGTTATGTGCATGCAAACTTTGGCAGACCTTGCAGCGAAAAATAAATCGCTGATAAAAGTTGTTAGGGA
>JAJYMU010000361.1 GCA_021786655.1 Bacteroidota bacterium | reverse complement strand
CAATCGTTGTGAAGAAAAACGGGAGTTCATGCAATCCGAGCGCTTCGTTTGAGCTGGTTAACTATCGAAACTCGATTCCATTTTCACCGGATGATTATCAGTTGATAATTCCGATTAGCGATTCGACGGTCAATCAGATTAATGTAAAGATCGATCAGGAGAAAAAAGAAGTTTTCAACCAAAACTTTTCCGATTTCATTCATAACGATTTACTGATCAAAGAATGCAGTCCGAATATTGTGATCGAAAAAACAAATCCCTCACACCGCACAAAATATTTTGTTGTTGATGGATTTAGCCCGAAGCTGAATGAGTCACCGGCGAAGTTCACGATCTCTGCGAACGGTAAGACCATATCGGAATTTGAGATCAATGTTGTCTGGGAAAATAAACCGCGGACTTTGCTTATTCCCGAACTGGCGATTCAGACTTTAAGTGTTATCGAAAACGACGAAAAAGTTGATTCGTTATTGAGCGGCGATAAAAAAGACTATAATAAAGTCCTCACCGATTATTGGAATTCAAAACGAACCGACAAATCGACCGCGTTCAACGCGCTGGAATCCGAATTCTACAAACGTGCCGATTATGCTCTGACTCATTTCAGTTCTCTAAATAATAAGAATGGTGTTAAAACTGATCGAGGAAAAGTTTATATTCAATACGGGAAACCCGATGAAGTAAAAAGAGAATATTCCGAGTCGAATTACGTAATGGAGATTTGGGTTTATCATAGATTGAACAAAGAATTTGTTTTTGCAGACAAGACCGGTTTAGGAAACTACACTTTAGAAAAATAGATATGAATACACTGGTATTCACATGCGGCGACATTAACGGAATCGGCCCGGAAATCTGCATTAAGGCGATCAATCATATTTATCCTCCCCGCGATAGAAAAATAATTTTTGTCTGCCCGTCCAATGTTTTCGAAAGCGCTTCATCGGTAGAGCGCCCTTCATTCAGTTATAAAATTATTAAGGATAAACTTCCACCTAAAATTGACAGCGAATTTGTTACTGTGTTTGACATCGGCGCTTTTGCACAGTCGATCGGCAAACCAACTAAAGATTCAGGCAAAGCTTCGTACACAGCATTGTTGAAAGCGCATCAGATGTTGAAACAAAAGAGCGCAGATGCGATGATCACTGCGCCGGTTTCAAAAGCGGCTTTGAAGCTTGCGAGAATAAATGCGCCGGGACAAACAGAGATACTTGCGAAATTATCAAATTCAAAAAAATTCTTGATGGTATTTTTGTCTGAAGAATTGATTTGCGGTCTAGCCACCATACACGAACCGATTTCTAACGTTTCCCGCTCACTTAAAATTCCGTCTCTGAAATTAGCGCTGCAAGTTCTTCATTCAACCCTTTCGGATGATCTTGGAATCAATTCACCACGCATCGCTGTTTTATCGTTGAATCCGCATGCCGGTGAAGATGGAAATATCGGTAAGGAAGAAATTACAATTATCAAACCGGCATTGAAAGCCAGCAGAAGCATTTTGTGCGACGGACCTTTTGTTCCGGATGCTTTTTTCGGTACCAAGAAATTTCAAGACTACGATGCAGTGCTTGGTATGTATCACGATCAAGTGCTAATTCCATTTAAGCTTCTTAATTTTAATTCCGGCGTGAATTTTACAGCCGGACTGCCGATTATCCGCACCTCACCCGATCACGGTACAGGTTACGACATAGCCGGTCAAGGTTCAGCAGACCCGCGCAGCATGCTTGAAGCGGTGAACTGGGCTGAAAGAATAATTTTGAATCGGAGAAAACACCAGAGTGCCCGTTAAAGATTATTCCGCACTTGCTCAGTTTTATTCCCACTTAATGAAATCAATTGATTATAAAAAATGGGCGAACTACATTTTCGAAATTAGCCGTGAGCTTAAGAGGGAAGAGGTATCTGTTCTTGAATTGGCTGCCGGGAATGCAAATGTGAGCGCGCATCTTGCCAAGAAATTTTCGTATATACTGATTAGCGACCGTTCTGTTGAAATGCTTAGGCAATGTCAAGACCTCGCCAATTCCAAAGTTTGTTTTGATATGACTGAAATACCTTTGAAGAAGAAATTCGATTTTGCTTTTTCAACTTTTGACAGCGTGAATTATCTGTTGACCAAAGAAAAATTCATCAAGATGCTTTCCGAGGTCCATCGCGTTCTGAATGATGATGGGATTTTTACTTTCGATGTTAGTCTGGAGAAGAACAGTCTTAGATATCAGAAATATCTGAACCGAAAAGGGAAATATCTCGGCATCAAGTATCGTCAGCAAAGTAAATTTGATCCAAAGAAGAGGATGCATTTCAATTATTTTGAGATTACATTTGCAGATGGCAGCACGGTTGAAGAAATTCACAAACAAAAAATTTATGAGTTCGAAGAGTATTTTCGGTTTATTGATGAGTCCGGTTTCTATGTTCGCAAATGTGTGGAAACTTTTAGCTGGAAAGATGCTAACAGAAATTCGGAAAGAGCTCAGTTTATTCTAAAAAAGAAATAGTATGCTAGTATTTGACCATGTAGATTTCAACTATTACAACCAACCGGTTTTCGATGACCTTAATCTCCAGTTGAATCAAGGTGAATTTGCCTTTTTGATTGGGAAGAGCGGCGTCGGGAAGACAACATTAATACGAATGGTATCAATGGAGTTGTTTCCGGAAAACGGTGTGGTTCAAGTCGGCGAGTATTCCTCAGATACAATTCGTGAATCTGACATTCCTTATCTGCGTAGAAAGATCGGTGTTGTGTTCCAAGAGTTTCAACTTCTTCCGGATCGAAACGTTTACGATAATCTTGCATTTGTACTTCAGGTAACCGGAACGTCGGGCAAAATGATAAAAAGAAAAATTCTGCACGCTTTGTCGGATGTCGGACTATCTCACAAGCAGAACAATCTACCGCATCAGCTTTCCGGCGGAGAAAAGCAGCGTGTTGCAATTGCGAGAGCAATTATTAATGATCCTTTTCTAGTTCTTGCCGATGAACCAACCGGAAATCTCGATCCGGATACCTCGGAAGAAATTGTTTCGATACTGAAAAAAATAAGTTCGCGCGGAACATCTGTTTTGTTTGCAACGCACAATTATGAATTAGTTAGGAGAGTGGAAGCAAAAATAATTCGTCTTGAAAACGGAAAGGCGATCAAGGTACAAATCAAGAAAAAAGGGGAAGACTTTTAGCTTCTGTCCATCCTATCCAGAATGTTTTTTGTGACTTCGTCTATGCTTTGTGTGCCGTCAATCTCAATTACCACGGCTTTGCCATTGTAAAAATTGAACACGGGTGCAGTTGTTTCATGATACACTTTTAGCCGTCGTTTAATTACTTCTTCATCGTCGTCTTTTCTTCGAACATAACTGTTCATCGATTTGCATACCGGGCATTGAAAATTTTCAGTTACTTCGTTTTTGATGAGAATATTTCCGCAACTACTGCAGACCATTCTGTTCGTAATTCTATTAATAATAATGTTATCGTCGGCATCAAGTTTAATCAAAAACTTTTTTGCGGCGCCGAGTTCGGCTAATATAGTCTCGAGCAAATGAGCCTGGGCAATTGTTCGGGGAAAACCGTCAAGGATAAAACCGTTTTTGCAGCGGTCTTGTTTCAACACGTCGCGGATAATTCCGCCCATAATATCGTCAGGCACCAATTCACCGTGGTCAACGATTGCTTTCGCTTTCAAACCTAATTCGGTTTTATTTTTTATAGCTTCACGCAGAATATCGCCGGTAGAAATGTGAGCTATTGAAAGTTTTGATGCTAAAATTTTTGCTTGTGTGCCTTTTCCGACACCCGGTGAACCAAATATTATGATCTGCATATTATAAAAATTTGTAGGTCAGAAAATGAATTAACTGTGACGGGAAATTAAAGAGAATCGGTTTAAATCCCAAACCGCTATTTCGATTTATTAATTTGCCTTTTTGATTGGAAGAATTTTTCCAAAAGTTGCTTGGATTCATCGCGGTAAATGCCGGAATAAACAGCGGGCTTGTGATTGTATTTGTCGTTCTCAATTACATTAAACAGCGACCCGCACGCCCCGAATTTCGGCTCGAATGTTGCGAAGTAAAGATTTTTAATGCGCGATAGAAGTATAGCGCCGCTGCACATCAAGCACGGCTCGGCGGTAATGTAAATGTCGCATTCATCCAGCAGTTTAGATTGAAGATGATTTGATGCTGCTGTAATGGCAAGCATTTCTGCATGGGCGGTAGAATCATTCAGCATCTCGGTTTGATTAAAACCGCGCCCAATTATTTTGTTGTTGTGAACAACTACCGCACCGATGGGGACTTCATTCAGTTCCAAAGCTTTTTCTGCTTCGGATAATGCTGCATACATGAATTTGTAAACGTGTTCCGGGAAAAGCATAATTTTTAATTGAGAATTGAAAATTTAGAATTGCGAATAAAAAATGTAGAGCCGGAAATTATCAATTCTCAATTTTACATTCGCAATTGTTTTGTACGCCCGGAAGGATTCTCCCAAAGGGATTCCTTCGGAAGAACCCTCAACCAGTCATAATAATTAAATCGTACGCCCGGAAGGATTCTCCCAAAGGGATTCCTTCGGAA
>JAJYMU010000092.1 GCA_021786655.1 Bacteroidota bacterium | reverse complement strand
TGGAATATTCTCACCATCATATTTTGTACACATTACAAAATCTGGACTTACTGGATATGGATTTGGAAATGTTTGACCAAGGGAATTTGTAATTGTGTTTGTAATATAATTACCAATTTCTTGTCTAGTAACATCTCCGAATCCAAACAAAGAATAAGGCCGCTTTTCGTGAACAAAATTTTCAAATGAATCTAGACCATATGATGACAAGTTTTGTGCCGTGGCCGGCTCGTCTGTATAATATGCCCAAAAATAAGTCGTAGGCGATAGTCCGTTGTTTGTATTGAATTCTACAACATTTCTTCCAGCATCATTAGCTTCTATACATGCCATAGTATGGTCAATTCCAAAAATATTTTGTGCGTTGGACACCGTAGTTGGATTTCCAATCACAATGGCAACATAATTAAAGCCCCAATAAGAATGTAATTCTTGTAGTATAGCTGGATCGTATTGTTGAGAAAGTAATGGGCCAATGCCAAACTCTATTCCTGGCTTAGCACTAAAGTGATCGAAAACATAATCAGTCTCTTTTTTTGTTCCATACTGTAGTTGATCTGGAATTGGATTGAATACCTCTACCTTGCTTAATTTTGGGTTAGCTGAGGTTTTGGATTGTGAAGTAGTTTTTGCTTCTGAGCTTAACTTAGGTTCTGGCGGTGTGTTTTCTGAGCAAGAGAAAAAAAAAGCTACGAATAAAACACATAGGACGGCTAGAAGTTTTCGAGTTTTCATATTGTTAACCCCTATAATAAGTTGTAATTTGTTTTTAGTTACCTGACTATTAATTATTCTGCCAAGTAGCTGTCTGATATTCCTTCGGTGTGAATGTTAGGCACACCCGAAACCTTTTTAAACAATCTATTTACAAAACCGCATTTTTATTTTGTTCGTCAAGAGACAAAAGGGAAGAGAACCGTTAATTTCTATAATCATTGCCCCGTTTTGTTGTGGTTAATTAATGAGCGTTGTCAACACCCATAACAAGATAGTTTTAACATCCGATGATGTCAAGCCGATTTTTCGCGGTCAGTTCGCTTACCTTCATCCACCGATAACCACGCTCCACGGACGGACATTCCATTCGGTAATCAAACCGTTTAGCACGTACGGATCATTCTTCGCGAACTCTTCCGCTGCCTTCGGACTTTCTCCTTTGAAAACGAGAACGGCAGAATCAGCCGGATCGGTAAGAGCACCCGCTAAGTATAATTCTCCGCGAGCGTGAGAGGCGTTAGCATAAGCCAAATGTTTTTCTCTGAAAGGTGCACGTAGCTCGACATAATTATCAACCGTTTTGTAAAATAAAATGTAATACATGGAATTTCCTTCAGTGCTATGAAAATATTTTACAGAACCGGCATTAAGTAAATCACGAATCCGGCGATACATAAAATTGTAAGTATTACCGACGAGCGCTTCTTAAGACCGAAGAAAAATATTTGTTCCACAACTCTTAGGAACCAAAAAATGGAAATGAGAACACAGATAACTAGGCCAAGATTTGTTGTTACCAGTTCCGTTGAATAAAACAAGGAGATAAATGCGACCGCAATGAAAACAAAAGTTAGACACAGATTTAAGATTTGCATCACCGCGCGATTGATGAACGTGAGCGATGCCAAATCTTTTTTCCAGTGGAACAGCCGCCAAAAGAATAAGTGAAATACGGCAACGCCAAGGTGAAATATGCCGCCGATGATCATTAAGTTATTCTTCATAGATTCACCAGTTATTTCTTTTGCCGTCAAGGTCCATACCTTGACGGTCTAATTATGGGAATAAATATTATAAGGATCTAAAAACATAAAAAATTAAAATAAGGATAATTGTTGCTATCGAAATTCCAATTGGGAACCATACCGGCGCAATCCAAGGACGCGGAATAAGAAACAGAACATCAATTGTTTTGAAAGTCGGCGGCCACTTGATCAGAACATAGAGAGAGACGTAATAAAACAAATCCCAGAAAGCGAATACCCAGAGAAAAACAATTAGTTTATCCAGCCATGTTTCTCCTACCAGAAGTGCAAGAGTAACAAGCATTATAATAGTAGCGGCTTCTCTTGTCTGTTCAATTAATACGTAACGTTCTGGAAATTTTTCAATTGCTGCTTTATTTGATTCCGGGTCGAGAATACCAAGAGCTTTGCGGAGATACACAACAACTACACCTTCCAGATGCGCCATCGAAATACCGAAGAGTGCTAGTAATAAAAATTTTAGAATCATATCATCTTTCTAAACAGCTCTGTCAAGGAACAATTCTCGACGGATGTGTTATTGCGCCCGATTTTACTTTACGTCCGCGCCTCTTTGAACAAGAAGTTCTTTCAAGATTGAGCGATGGCAGCGGCTTTCGTCTTCGCAGTAGCAGCCGATTGATAAATTTGATTGATGAGAAAGCGCGGCCAGCAAATCCAAATCTTTGCTGGCATACGGCGATTTCAATTCAGCAATGAATTTGCGTTTGAATGTATTCCATGACTTCTCATCTTCCGAAGCTTGAGCTTGCTTGACCAATACATCGCTAGGTGAAAGGTTGGGGAACCAAACGTCGTAGTAATTCAGTTTCGAAAAATCTTCCTTTCGCACGCCACGCGGAGGACGTCGTACTGTTCCAATCCGCAATCCTTCATCTTTTTCTCTTGGCGTTCCAAATCGAACTATTTTAATGCTCATGATTTTTCCTTTTGTTGCAAAATTGTTTTGCCTTTTGTGTCAATTTTTTTTGACCCACCCCTCGGCTTCGCCGTTTCCCCTCCGTTGGAGGGGACTAAGGAGTGGGTTGTGGTATATCTTCAAATCTAATATTTTGTATTGTGTACAACTGCCAATCCTTGTAATCGAAATGCCACCACTCAAATTCATAAACGGTGAAACCTTCGCTTTCCATTTCAGCGCGCAGCAAGTCGCGAAGTTTTCTCTGCTCGTCAGTGCCGCCGCTGTAATTAGCATAAGCCCGATCTGACATTTCATCGTAAAGACTCGGCATATCAACAGTCTTTCCGGTTTTGAGATCGTACAAAGTCAAATCAACAGCACAGCCGCGGTTATGTTTGGAACCCTTGGATGGATCGGCAACAAATTGTTTTAAATTATCCGGAGTAGCTTCCCAAAACACTTTTGTGACGTACCACGGACGGTATGTATCGTGAATGAGTAACCCGTAACCTTTTGCTCGGAGTTTCTGACCCACACGGACTAGTGCTTCAGCGGCGGGACGCTGTAAAAACGCGCGGGCTTGCGAGTATAACGGAGTGCTCAAAAAATTATTATTTGTTGCATAACCGATTTCGAGATGAATTGTTGAATCTAGTTTTGTCAGTTCAAAAAGTTCCGGATTCCTAAATTCGCCTTGTTCAACCGGCGGAGATGCTTTTAGCGCCTCCGAAATTAATTCATTCACCGGTCGTACTGGAGTGATGTGAAAAAAGGTAGCGCTGGAACACGCGGAAAGAATGATGAGAAGCGAAATCGAAATAATCTTTGAATAAAAACTTAGTCTATGTTTTTCATTTTGCATTGTGATCCTTCCATAAAAACTGTTGTTGGCTAACGTCGAATAATGGAACGCTGATCGTTATGATTATTATGAAAAATCATGATAAATCATAACCATCATAAAAATCAGCGTTCAATTAGGACGCGATCATTTTTCTAAAACAACTTCTCTCTTACTTTTTTTCCAGAAAGTATTTACAGCAAGAACTACAACGCCAAGCGAAAGCATAAAGAGAAAAGCATCCACAACAATCAGAATGTAATTGCTCTTTTCCACGTAATTTAAAAACAGAATAACTAGAGAGGTTATTGTTGTTGCGACCATAAATAGAGCAGGGAAGAGCGCGAAGAAATATTTTTTCCCTTTCAAAACCAGCCAACTTGAAACCGTTATCAGCGCAAGTGCGGCAAGAAGTTGATTTGCGGTTCCAAAAATCGGCCAGAGAACAGAGAACGCATTTGAGTATGCAAGCACAAACATGAAAATAACGGTCAGTAAAGAATTGAACCAGTAATTTTTCAGAAATGGTTTCGGACTCTTGAAAAGAATCACCCACAACTCTTCGAACAAATATCTATTCAGTCTTACCGCAGCATCGAGCGTTGTAATTACGAATCCTTCGACGAGTAAAATTCCAAATACGGTGCCGAGTGAAATCGGTATTCCCAGACCTTTGTGAAATAAATTTCCAGCCGCTAATGAAAATCCTAAAATTGGATTTGACTTGACTAACGGATCGGATGGCCAGACAATGGATTTGTAATCGATGAAACTTAATCCAACGCCGATAGCAAGAAGAACGCAAATTGCGAGCAGAGATTCCAAAAGCATGGAGTTGAAACTTACTTTGCGTGCATCGGTTTCATTTGAAAGTTGTTTGCAAGTTGTTCCGCCGCCCACAAGCGAATGAAACCCCGAAATTGCACCGCATGCGATTGTAATGAACATCATAGGCCAAATCATTCCGAGACTTTTATCACCTTCGGCTAAATTAAAATTTGGAAGCGAGACAGCAGCGCCGCCAAATCCAACAAATAGCAGAGAGATTACCATCAAAAGAATTCCGCCGTAAAGAATTTGTACGTTTATAAAA
>JAJYMU010000114.1 GCA_021786655.1 Bacteroidota bacterium | reverse complement strand
CGATCTTTCTTTTCATAGGTCGAAAAATCGAGTGCGTCCAGATTGTCGCCTAGTTCGTTGTTAACTTTTTTCACCTGTCCGCTTACCGGGCAGTTGAACGAAATTGATTTCTTGCCTTGTTTCAAAATGAATAACGGTTGTCCGATCGAAATGCTCATTCCAAGATTTGGAAATTCTATGTCGTCGATTTTCCCGATAAGCTTTTTAGCAAAGTCATCTATTCCAACTCTAACTGAACCGTCTTGTGACACAGAAGCCCAGCAGTGTCCTTCTGAAATGAATACTCCGCCGGGAATTGCAAATTCTCCAACGTTCAATTTTTCTTTTTCGGTAAGATGAGTTATGTGCACGCGCGGCTTGAGCTGCTTTTGAACTCGATCCTGTCGTTTGATCAATGATTTCTTAGTGAACTCAAGTAGCTCATCTTCTGTGAACGGTTTCTGAACATAATCCATCGCGCCAAGTTTCATACAATCAACCGCAGTTTCCACAGTTGCGTAACCGGTGATGATTATAACATCGATGTCGGGGCGGAGATACTTAACGGATTTTGTCACTTCAACCCCGTCCATCACCGGCATTTTCAAATCCGTGAAAACAAAATCGTAGTGATGCGATTTAATAAGACTGAGCGCTTCGGGACCTGAGTTAACTGTATCGACAGAATAACCATCGAGCACCAAAATTTTTCTGAAGCTGTCGAGAATTACATCTTCGTCATCCACACATAAAATTCTGGCCTGGGGATTTGGCACTTCTGCGCGTTTAAGCGAAATAGCCTCTTTGCTGAAATCAACTTTTACACTTTCTTTCAAAATCGATTCTCGCTCTTTGCGTGTTTTCTTCTCATTCAATGTTTTAATGGCATATCTAATAATTACATCGGCTATTATGAATATGATTACTGCTAAAATGAAGAGCGGCATAATAGTTCTCCTTAGTTTGATAAACTTAAATTCTATCTGAACTGCATGGTATTAATAATTTCATTTCGTATTCTAGCTCGCTCGGAATTATTCTGTAAATCCATCCGTCGAAGTAAGGATCCTTTTCCAATAATTCCGGCTCGGTTAAAAGTCTTTCGTTTCTTGCAATGATTGTCCCGCTGATTGTAGAGTACAGTTGATGCACGAATGTGTTTTCACAAACAAATGTAACTGCTGAAGTTGCTTGCGTCACTGTATCGGAAATATTGAAAAGTACTATGCGCTGAATTTGATCGAGCGTCTTTACAAATAAATCCGTCGCGCCGATCACCACAGATCCGTCCGGATCTTTATTCATCCAGCTTGAGTAACCAAGTCTGAAATACTTAGCCGGACTTGGTACGATAATAACTGATCCGTCATTTACTTTGCGCTGCCTCATCAAATAACTGTATTTCATTCCTCTATGAATAACGCCGGTCATTTCATCAACAGAAAATGGTTTCGGAATAAAATCGATTGAACCTGTGTAAAGTGAGGTAACTGCATTTTCAATTGTTGAATATCCCGTAGTCATTATGACCGGTGTATCGATGTGTTTGGCTTCGAGCGATGCGAGAAACTGAAAACCATCCATACCGGGCAGCATAATGTCGCAAACAATCAAGTCGAATTCAATTGATGCAATGATCTCCAGTGCGGAGTTTGCATCGCCGACCGAATCAACCGTGTAACCTTCCATGACTGCAATTTTCGAAATCGAGTCGATTACAACATCTTCGTCATCAATTATCAATATGTTAATACGTTCTTTCATTATACGTTTTTCGTTAAGTCGCCTTGCGGAAGTCTTACTGAAAATGTTGTTCCTTTTCCAATTTCACTTTGAACGGAAATTGAACCGTTGTGGTTATCGAGAATTCCCCAAATAACGGAAAGCCCTAAACCGGTTCCGCGTTGACCTTTGGTGGAGAAAAACGGTTCAAAAATTTTATTAATGTTTTCCGGTGGAATACCGCAGCCGGAATCATGAACGTTAACGCCAATAAATTTTTTCTGTCCGGCGCGGTCAATTAATTCCCACCTTTGCCAATTATCTCTAAACGTTGCGCAGCCTTCAACAAATCCTTGGTTAGGAATTTGAATCTTGTACGTTGGACCGCCGCATTCGGGACATCGGTTGTTTTTGTCAATCAGTGGAAGATCGCAAGTAGGGCACAACAGATTCAGATCGTCCTTCTTTTCAAATGATATTCCGAAAAAGTGCCGGTGGCTTCCGTAGATTGGATCGAGATGAATGAAACCCGTGTTGCCGTTGGATTTGATTTTCATTCGAAGTGATGGCATGCCGCCGATTTTATGTTCGGCATCCATCAAACTATGAGTCTTGGGACAAACCGCGCTTTTAATTTGAGTGATACCTTTGGGCGACAAACTAATCTGTGAAGTGTTCACCTTAATTGTTCCATCGTGTCCTATTGCATCAATCGCGTTGACAAATAAATTTAGAAATACTTGCTGAATCTGATTTGCATCTGCTGTTATTTTCGGCAGCGATGAATCAAATTCTTTTTCAAGTACGATGTTGTTCAGCTTCAACTGATTGTTTACGACTACCAAAGCGCGGTTAATGATTTCGTTTACGTCGATAGAACTTTTCTTTGGTGTAGATTGCCGCGCAAAATCAAGAAGTCCTTTAATTATTTCCCGGCTCCTCATTGTTTCGCGGACAATCACATTCAAATCTTCCTGCATCTGCGGATTATCTTTTGCGCGCTTCAACAAGTAACTGCTGTAGGTTAGCACGCCCGTGAGAGGATTGTTGATTTCATGCGCAACGCCCGCGGCAAGCTGGCCGAGTGAAGCCATCTTGGTCGATTGATAAAGCTGCTGACTAGTTTCATCAAGTTTCTTGATCATGTTGTTGAATGATTTTCCGAGCGCGCCCAATTCATCATCGCTGAGATTCTTAATCGTATAACTTAGGTTGCCCGCCGAAACCTGGTCGGTGGCTTTTACCAATTCCTTGACCGGTCGATCAACCCAGCGTTTGACAAAAAATCCAATTATGAAACCGATAGCTGAAATCGCCACGAGAGCAAACAGAAGTTCTTGAATTTCATTTCTCCTTATTTGCGCATCGACTTCATTGAGAGTAATCGTTACATCCAGAACTCCAAGCACCTTTGCACTTTTCAAATGCGCATGGCAATCGGCATCGTAACATGAGCTTTCATTATAGATCGGGTTGATTACCCCAAGTACTCGTGATGAATCTGAGTGGACTTTGAAAATCCTTGTTCTATCCTTGATGGCTAATTTTTCCAACGGTTTATTTTCTGCGTGACAAGCATAACAACTTTCGGCTTGCTTATTCAGCATTCTGCCGATTTCATCTTTGCGTGTTGAATAAATTATTTCGCCTTCCTTGTTAAGAATTCGAACACCGTTTATCGCCGGATCTTTTCCGATGGTATTAATTATCTCATGTATGCTTTCGCGCTGGTTCAGAAGCATCCCGTAGCGCGTGCTGTTCTTGATCGTCTCGCTTAATTGATTTGCGTGACGCTCAACTTCAGCCAGAAGAACATCGCTTTGAGATTTGATATTGAAATAGGAATAAACTCCTATGATTGTGATTGCAGTTGCGCTCACAACCCAAATGAGTTTTAGACTAATTTTCCCGAATAATTTTTTTACTGTTCTCATTTGTTCTTCTTAATGGGAATCCATCCCTTCGGGACAAGTTTGCCCGGAACATTTGCCGGGAACGATTTGTCATCGTGACAGTTTGTGCAAACCGGTTTGGCAAAGTTTTTCTCTTGATGACAGTCTTTGCATTCAGCTCCAGAGTGTGTTTCATCAAGAACAACTCCGGTTATTTTATGATTGAAATTGCTCTGCGTCCAAATTCCATGGCATGAACTGCAATCGTTAGTCAATCCGGTAAATTTTCCTTTTGTGGTATGGCATCTTAAGCATGCCAATTCACTGTGGAATTTAGAATTGTCAAAACCGGTTTTTGCCATGTGATCGAAAGCGCTTGTCTCTTTGTTTGAATGACACATATTGCACGATGATTTTGTGTCGTGGCACTCCGAACACTTTTTATGTTTGTCCGCTGCGGATAATTTTGAAACTTCGATTGTCTTTTGAGCTTTATGACATTTGACGCAGCTTTCGTTGGAATGACAATCCGAGCAGTCGAATCCAAACACTTTGTTATGTTCTTGATGACGGAAGAAAACATTTTTTCCGTAAGTAGTGTTGGTTGGAAATACTATTTTTCCTGGGGACTCAACCTTGGGATGAATTCTTCCTTTCTGTTCTTCGGTTTTTGATTTTTCCGTTACGGTCTGTTTGGATCCGTTAGGCAAATGACAGAAGTTGCAATCGGTTCCGCCTGTCCAAGCGCGGTGACAATCCATACAATGACGGTGATATGCGGCTTTTAAATCCGGTTTGCTCACGTCTTCACGTTTGCGCGATACCTCGTGACATTCGGAACAACCGATTACATTTCCAGGCGGATTATAATGATGACACATTCTGCAGCCGCCGCCCATCTCAGACATTTCCGCATGAGCTAAATGAGTAAAGCGAACCGGCATGTAGAGATCGCTCTGCTTCTTGAATTTGTCTATGATGATTATTTTTGGTCCGTCTTCAGGCTTTT
>JAJYMU010000312.1 GCA_021786655.1 Bacteroidota bacterium | reverse complement strand
TGAAGACACAACTAAAACCGCACTACCCGGAAATAGCAAGACTGGCTGGTATAGAAGGAATTGTTTATTTGAAGATACTTGTTGACGAAAACGGTAATGTTGAAAAAGCAAAAGTCGAACAAGGCGCAAAAGATATGCTCGACAATTCTGCTTTGGAGGCAGCAAAGAAAGCAAAATTTTCTCCGGCAATGGTGAACGATAAACCTGTTAAAGTGTGGGTTATTCTGCCTGTAGCGTTTAAGCTTGCCGTAGAAAAAAAAGATGAAGATGTTTCTAAGCAAGTCCAGCCTGGAGAAAACGAGGACCCCGGAATTAATGAGTTTGTTAAAGTGGAAAAATTACCGGAAATAGTAGAAGCTTCAAAGCCGGATTATCCCGAAGCAGCGAAGAAAGCTGGTATTGAAGGAAAAGTTTTTGTGAAAGCCCTTATTGATAAAGACGGAAATCCTAAAAAAGCAATTGTGATTAAAAGTGATGCTGAAATTTTTAATCAATCAGCAGTCGATGCCACAATGAAATCTAAGTTCACACCAGCAGTTAATATGGGGGAGAAGATTGCTGTATGGATCGTGCTTCCGTATCGGTTTTCTTTGAGTGGTAAAGAACCAAAAGGAAGTTTTGAAGATTTTAAGACTATTGATGAAGCTAAAAAGGAATTGCAAGCGATAACATATTTTTCTGATAATCCTGAGGCTAGAAAGAAAATTGGAAGTGGACCTGGCATTAAAGCTGTAAAAGTCAAAAGCGACATTTCATTTGGTGATGAATCTATAATTTATAAATACACTAAAGATGGTAAATCGGGTTATAGTTTCTTTGGAAGGAAAGGTTCTAGGGTTTATAAATATGTCGGTGATTCGTTGGAGGATATTAAAAAGTATGTTGATGATTTGAAGAAAAAATAGAATTGATAATAGTAGGGAACGGTCTAAGACCGTTCCCTACAAAATGTTTATCGGTAAGAATATTTTAAACCAACACTAACCCATCTTCCAGGCAACGGAACACCCGGAAAATCTGAATAAGTTTTGTTAAAGAGATTATTCGCACGAAACAGCAACTCGAAATCACTAAAGTGTTTCGTTAATTGTGTATCTAAAAGGAAATGTGATTGATAATTTTGTCTATCCTCGTAGCGGAAAGACCAACTCTGTAAAATTCCCAACGGCAAAGTGTTTGTTAGATTAACAATAAGTTGGTGATTCAGATGATCAAGCAAGTACTTTGATTGATAATTTCCGGTTTGCCGGTTAGCCGTTAGATAAGTGTAACTCACGCCAACTGTTCTGAGTATCGGATTTTCTAGAAGTTTGCGAAGATCGACTGTTGTGTTAAGTTCGACACCGTAGGTTTTAACATTGGCAACATTCTGCACCGTCCACGGAGCCGAATCGGTGTTACGGACCCAATCGATAAGATTGTGTCCGTCATTTAAGAAAACGCTCATTCCCGCATCAATAAAACTTTCCAAGAAAGAAAAGCCAAGCTCATAGTTTGTGGTTTCTTCGTATATGAGGTTGGGATTACCAATGTTGGCTGGACTCACGTAATACAAATCCGTAAACGTGGGCATGCGGAATGCCCTGCCGATTGAACCGTAAATTTTTGCTTGATCGCTTAAATGATATGCCGCATCAATGCTGGGCCAAAACTTCCAGCCGATACCGGAATAGTTGTATGCAAATATTCCAAACGAAGAAGAAAAATTTTTGAGTGGCTCAATCACTTGCTCGGCAAAAAAGCCCCCTTTGGTACGCGTATGATCTCCAATGTTGGTGCTTGCAATTTCGTCTTCCGCAAATTCTCCGCCAAACGTAGTTGTGCCGATTGATGATTTAACTGATGACTGAATTTCACCGCCATAAGAATTTGTCTGATGAATGTTTCTATTCCAATCCGGACGATTGTGATCTAAGAAAAAATCATCGTCATTTCTTCGCCAATAAACCTTGGGCGATAAGATGAGAATACCTGCTTGAAGGTCTGCGGTTCCGGCTAAAAGTTTTGTGGTTGTATGTTCCCATTGATTGGGAAAAAGATTACTGTAGAAACTGTTGGCGCCGAACTTTTTGTCGTCGTAACCAAACATAACGTTAATATTATTTCCACCAAGCTCGGTGCTTTGTTGCAGAAAGAAGTTTGTGATATCAAAAGCAGTATTGAATGTATAACCATCAGATTTTTTCTTGGATACTGAAACCGTGTTGTTGGTTATTCCTACCGGATAGGAGGCGGAAAAGTTTGTTTCAAAAAGGTTGTGTTCTCCGCCGAGCATAGAAATACCGAGAGAAGGCAACCGCTCCTTTTTTGTAATGATGTTTACCGCACCGCTGAAAGCATTGGGACCGTATATTCTAGATCCCTGTCCTTTCAAAATTTCAATCCGCTCGATGTTTTCGAGTGTAACAGGTAAATTCAAATTATGATGCGAAGTTTGCGGGTCGCTTAATTTTATTCCATCAATAAGTATGAGCGTTTGCTCGGATGTTCCTCCGCGTATTGAAATGTCTCCTTGCACACCTTCAACACCGCGTAGTTTCAAATCAACACCGCCAACGTACTTCAATAAATCCTGAATATTATCTGTTGACATAGCAGAGATTGTGCTTTGATCAAGCACAATCACAGTTCTTGCCAGATCGGAAAATGTGAGAGGCACTCTGGCGGCTGAAACAACCACTTCATTCATTTCGTGCAATGAATCCTGCTGTGCAGAAATCGGTTCGAACGAAACGAACACAAGAATCAATAATAGCAGAAGTTTATTCATAGTGATTTTCATTTCTCAGGGATAAAAAAAAGCCCTTCGAGAAGAAGAGCTTTTGGAAGCTTATAAGATAGTTCACAAGCTTATAATGTCGCTGTAGATTATGAACGCCATCAAAAGAAGCAGAATTACAAATCCGGTGTTCTGAATAGCAATCTTAACTTTGATTGGAAGTTCGCGCTTAAAAATTCCTTCGATAAGAATGATTACAAAATGTCCGCCATCCAAAACGGGGAAGGGGAGAATATTGATTATAGCCAAACTTAAGCTGAGCATAGCAAGGAAGAGAAGGAATGAAGATGGCCCCGTATCCGCTGACTTAACAGCGTATTGAGCAATCTTAACCGGTCCGCCGAAAGCTTGGTTGAAAGCAATCTTGCCAGTAACAACATTCTTAAGCATGCTGAATGTTAGCGCAGTAAATTTCCATGCGTCGGTGAATGCATGTGTAACCGAACCGAAGAAGCTATAAGTCCGGTATTCAATTTCGCCGGAGTAAATCATAGCATGGGAAATCCCGATCTTTCCATCCACGCCCGTTTTAACCGCAGTATGGATTGTATCTTTGTCTCTAAGCAAGACGATAGGAAATTTCTTTTCTTTATTTGAGGAAATAATTTCGTTAATCTGCTCTCGCTTTTGAATTGTAATTCCGTTAATCGAAACAATAACATCACCGGATTTTATTCCCGCATCTTCTGCGGGGGAATTTTTCATTACATCCATAACAATTGGCTGTGCTGGCGCTGGAAATAAAAAGAATCCTTTTTGAGAATTAGCGGTGATAAACTTGCGCGGTAAATCGAGCGAAATTGCTGATCCGCTTCTATCAATTTTTACTATGGCATCAGCAGATTGGTTGTTGATCAAAAGATTATTAATAATGCCTTCCCAATCTTTTACATCTGTGCCGTTGATGCTTAATATTTTATCGTACGATTGAAAACCAATTTGCTGTGCCGGACTGCCGCTATCAACTTCGGCAATTGTTGTCGTTTGAGGTATGTCTTTCCCTTTGAAGAAATTAATGCCCCAGAAAATCAAAATGGTAAGGGTAAGATTCATCATAACGCCGGCGGTGATCACAAAAAGTTTTGGGAGGGTTTTCTTTGCCCGAAACTCGTACGGTTTCGGCTCGCTGTTGGCAAATTGAGTATCAAAACTTTCATCTACCATGCCGGCAATCTTAACATATCCGCCAAGCGGAAGGAGTGATAAACGATAGTCTGTGTTACCTTGTCCGTCAAAATCTTTGGCGAGGTCTCCGAATGTGAATCCCGTTAGTTTATTCCAACCGAACAATCTTTTGCCGAATCCGATTGCAAAAATATCGACGCGCATTTTCGAAATCTTAGCGGCAGCAAAATGTCCGAACTCATGAACGAAAACTAAAATGCCGATAGTGATAATAAAATAAATGATATAGTCCATCAGAATCCTTAACTATGCTTTTTTGTGAGGTACTCTCTTGTTTTGAAATCCGACTCGAATATTAAATCCAAACCCGCCTGTCCGGCAGGCAGGTCCGCCTTTTTATGGCAGACAATCTTTTCGAGAGCGTCTGTGATCAATTCCGGGATCTGAGTGAATCTGATTTTGCCCGAAAGAAATTTTTCGACCGCAACCTCATTTGCAGCATTTAGAATGCAAGGTGCGGTGCCGCCCTCTTCGATTGCATGGTATGCCATTTTAAGGCACGTAAATTTATCAAAATCCGGTTCAAAAAACGTTAATTTATTTATCCGCGCGAAATCCGTCTTAACAGAGCTGAAATTGTATCTTTCGGGAAATGTAAGTGCGTACAAAATTGGAAGTTTCATATCCGGAGAACTCATCTGCGCTTTGATGGAGCCATCGATGAACTCA
>JAJYMU010000208.1 GCA_021786655.1 Bacteroidota bacterium | reverse complement strand
TGTTACGACGGACTGAAAATTCAGCTTACTTAATTTTTATTAATGAATTTATGACACAAAAACAGTTATTTTTACTCGTTGCGATTCGGTCTAACAAATCCTTATGAGAATAGAAGAGTTTCAAAAGAAATTCGGAATCATCGGCAAGTCAAAGGAAATCCGCGATCTTGTTGACATTACAATGCAAGTCGCACAGAGCGACATTTCCGTATTGATAACCGGTGAAAGCGGAGTAGGCAAAGAAATTTTTGCACGCGCCATTCACAACTACAGTAAACGTGCTAACAAAGAATTGGTTAGCGTTAACTGCGGCGCCATTCCTGAAGGATTGTTGGAAAGCGAATTGTTCGGTCACAAAAAAGGATCGTTCACCGGTTCAGTAGATGATCGCAAAGGATATTTTGAAATTGCCGACGGCGGAACACTCTTTTTAGATGAGATTGCAGAGATGCCGTTGATGACTCAGGTTAAACTCTTGCGAGTTCTTGAGACTCAAGAATTTATGCGCATCGGCGGAGAAACAGTAACCAAAGTTGATGTTAGAATAATTGCCGCTACAAATAAAGACCTTCAGAAAGAAGTAGATTCAAAAATATTTCGACATGATCTTTACTTCAGGTTGAAAGCCGTAACCTTAAATATTCCACCACTACGAAATAGACGCAGCGACATCATTTTGCTTGCATCGAACTTCTTAAAAAATTATTCGCAAACCAATAACATTCCCGAACCGACTATTACTAAAGCCGGCGCGGAAATTCTTATCAATTATAACTGGCCTGGCAATATTCGCGAACTGAAAAACGTTGTTGAGACTGCAGCGGCTTTGAGTAGAACAAGCATTCTAGATACAGAATCTTTTACCCCTCTATTAACTCCAAGTCCAAGCGATGATGAATTCAGAAATCTTCCTGTGCATATTAACCGTCCGATGGAATCTTTGGACCGTGAAATGATCTACCGTGCGTTAATAGAGATTAAGAAAGATTTGATGGACTTGAAAGAGTTTGCCGCAAAAAATCAGAGCGATAATGGCAGCCTGACCGGAACGCAAAATGTAAACGAAGTTACCCCTCTTGATAAGATGGAAAAACATGCGATCCAAAATGCGCTTATATTTACAAAGCACAACAAAAGAAAAACCGCAAAACTTCTCGGCATCAGTGAGCGGACTTTATACAGAAAACTGAAAGATTACGGACTCGATTAAGATGTTTCGATATATAAAATATTTGGTTGTTCTTTTTGCGCTCGCTAATTTTGCGGCTTGCAGCTATTCGTTTTCCGGGGCATCCGTTCCTTCTCACCTAAAGACAATTAATATTCCGATCTTAGCTGACCGCAGCGGATCGGGAGAATTTGATCTTAGTGATAAGCTAACGAAACAGCTGATTCAAAAATTTGTTAATGATAATACTTTACAGGTGAGCGATAGATCAAATTCAGATTCGATGCTTGACGGAACAATCACATCTCTCACAGATGCGCCTGCCGTTGTAAGCGGCGGCGAAAATGTTACGACGAGGAGAATCACAATTACTGTACGCGTCGTTTTCAAAGATTTAGTTAAAAGAACAACCGTCTTCGAAAGAAACTTTTCGAACTACGGAGACTACCCGGTCGAGGGAGATATCACGGTAGTTAGAAAACAGGCAATAGATGTTGCAATAGATAAAATCACTGAAGACATTCTTTTAGGTGTTGTTTCCAACTGGTAATTAAAAGATAAGAGGATTAATAAAAAATGCTATTCGACGAAATTATTCTTTTCACATACATAATCTCGCTCACTATTCTGCTGGTGTTCGGAAGTCACGGATTTATAATGATGTATTACCATTACAAATACATGAAGAACGCGCCGAAGCCTAAACAAGATCAAGATGAGGATTTGGTTACCATTCAACTGCCGATGTATAATGAAATGTATGTTGTTGAAAGATTGGTTGATGCCGTCTGCCAGATCGATTATCCTAAGGATAAACTGGAAATTCAAGTGCTGGATGATTCAACCGACGAGACTGTTGATCTCACGGCAAAAATTGTAAAACAAAAGCAAGAATTAGGTTTTGATATTCAGCATATACACAGAACCAACCGTGAAGGGTTTAAAGCCGGTGCGCTTAAGGAAGGAATGAAATCCGCTAAAGGAAAATATGTTGCAATTTTTGACGCAGACTTTATTCCCAAGAAAGATTTTCTCCGAAGCACATTAAAATATTTTTCCAACGACAATATCGGAATGGTTCAAACGCGTTGGGAACATCTGAATGAAGATTATTCACTTCTTACAAAGATTCAAGCGCTCGCACTCGACGGACATTTTGTGATCGAACAGACCGTGCGCAACCGTGCGGGATTCTTTATCAACTTTAACGGAACCGGCGGTGTTTGGAGAAAATCTTGCATCGAAGACGCCGGAAACTGGCACGCTGATACTTTAACGGAAGACCTTGATCTCAGCTACCGCGCACAACTGAAAGGATGGAAGTTTGTTTACCTTCGTGATTTTACAACTCCCGCCGAACTGCCGGCTGAAATGAACGCCCTTAAAGCTCAACAATTCCGGTGGACAAAAGGCGCAATCGAAACAATGAAAAAAATTCTTCCGCTCGTCTGGAAATCTAAAATTCCTCTTCGTATAAAACTACAGTCAACTTTTCATCTTTCCAACAATATTGTTTTTCCATTTATACTTTTAGCGGGGATTCTAAACGTCCCGCTTATCTTTATTAAGAACGCGGGACCGTATTGGCATTTCTTCAACTTCATGGCTGTCTTCGTCGTGGCTTTTATCGGGTCATTTTTGTTTTACTTGTTCTCGCAGAAAGATGTTCACACAGACTGGAGAAAGAAGATTGCTCTCTTCCCTCTTTTTATGGCGGGAAGTATGGGCTTTGCATTGAATAACACGCGCGCCGTCATCGAAGGTTTGATGAGCCGTAAAAGTGAATTTGTACGCACACCGAAATTCAGAGTTGTAAATAAGAAAGATGCACTGAGTCAAAAGAATAAATATCTGGCAAAAACAAAAGTTCAAACTTCTACCTACATAGAATTCCTTCTTGCTGTGTATTGTTTGATCGGAGTAGGCGCCGCAGTTTATTTCATGGAGATTTCCGCACTGCCGTTTCAGTTAATGTTTTTCGCCGGATTTGCTACCGTTTCAATTATGTCGCTAAGACAAGCATATTTAAAAAAACATCAGATGTCTGAGTGAATCCATCAGCAAAAGATTTTATAACGGATAAGATCAAGTTAATCTACGAGTTCAATCACAACTCTCCTTTATTTGCCCGTGTTGCCGCAATGGAAGTGGACCGGGGAAATTTTTTAGAAGCAATTAAAGTTCTTGAAGAAGGACTTGCCGTTCATCCATTGTACTCTACCGCTCATTTTATTCTTTCTTTGGCAAAAGCTTACGCCGGAAAAGAAGCCGAAGCGTTAGAGCATGCAAACAAAGGAAGCGAGTTGCTCGGCTCGCATGAATCATTAGATTGGTACAGCAACAAAATCTCGGAAATTATTTCGGAAAGAAATTCATTAACCGGTACAAAGAGACCGGCATTTCTCGGTGAACAAAAACGATCCGGCAGACAAACTCAAGTTTTTGAAGAAAAACTTGACGATCTTGCGGAAAAATTAAGCAAAGCGAAAATATCCGCAAAAGTTGATCCCGATTCCCCAACGCCTAGTCTCACGGAATTCAGCGGAAAAATTGTATCCGAAACGATGGCTGAGATTTTCCTTTCACAGAAAAATTATTCGGAAGCTATTTCCATGTATAACGAGTTGATGATTCTTCGTCCCGAGAAGATGGAGTTTTACGAAAGCAAGATAGAAGAAATTAAAATGATGCTGAACGGAAAGTAATTCGTACATCAATCAATTTTTTAGAAAATGTATCTATCGATAAACTTTAATAAAGGTTGAGGTATGCTATCAAATAATAAAAACAGACCGCTTATAAATAAGACTTTGCTAAATCTTGGTTTATTGGCAACAGCCACAACTGTCTTAACAGGCAATCCTTTTGAGGGAGTAAAAAAAGAACCGGTTAAACCTAATGTGCTCTTTATTATAGTTGATGACCTGCGTCCTGAATTAGGTTGTTATGGTAATAAAATTATCAAAACACCAAACATTGACCAGCTTGCAAAAGAAGGGATTCTATTTACCGAAGCATATTGCCAGGTGGGAGTTTGTGCCCCTTCCAGGGCAAGTGCAATGACGGGACTGAGACCCGATTCCGACCGTGTTTGGGATCTTGGTGATAAATTCAGAGAAAATATTCCCGATGTAGTTACTATGCCGCAATATTTTCATAAGAATGGATATCATACCGTATCTATTGGCAAAATTTTTCACAACTATATGCCTGATTCCATTTCTTGGGATGAACCTGATCTTCGTCCTTCAAAATACAATACTAAAGATATGATTGACCGCGACGCAGAAACATTTTATAACGATGCTGAAACAATTACAAAACAAAAAATTGAAAGAAATGAAAATATTAAGAAAAGACCGCAGTCATATGCGAATGGATGGAATGTTGGTCCGGCACTTGAAGTTACTGATAATCCCGATACTGCATTCTATGACGGGGCACAAACAGAGCTTGCAATAGAAACATTAAAGAGAATAAA
>JAJYMU010000150.1 GCA_021786655.1 Bacteroidota bacterium | reverse complement strand
TTTCTTCTCTGTGTTCTGAGCTCGAGCATTTTTCTTTCAAGTCTATCGTTGTGATGCCACAGTGAAGTCAACGGATCTTGAGCGATGCGCATCTTCATTCCAAGCTGTCTGATCTTGCCCGGCTTCAAATTAAAAGGAAGAACGCCGCGGTATCTTTTCTCAAGCTGATGAGTGAGCTGGGTGATTTCGTTCAGCAATTTCGAAAAATGTTTATTCGTTTCGGGCAATTTTTCAATTTCACTCAACAGACTTGTTTCGATCTTAACAGTTTTATCCGCTTTCAAAAGTGCTTGTATCAGTCTCGACTGCTGCGCAACGTTTCGAATTAAAACCGCAGCAACCAAACTGTGTCCTTGTCCCGACGGTCTGTTGCTTCCGTCCCAATCGCCCCAGAAAGATAAAAATGTTTGATGCGGTACATTGGAATAAAGCTGCAAGTAGTTTTCCGCAGTAATCATTGATTTGAGATCGAGGATCAACTCCGATGGTTCCTCGCTGGATGAAATTGCAACGTTCAATCCGAAGTATTCTCTTATTAATTCCTGCGCAGTCTTTTGAACCAGCGCAGCCGGAATATTTTTATTCTTAATGACACGTTCAATTAACTCTTCAAATTTTAATTCCGATCTCAGCGAGTACATTTGTGTTGGATGAACAGTGCGATCATATAATCTTTCACGAAAAACTTTTTCACGCCGCTCAAGATTATCTTTGTAGAATTCTTCCTCAAGTCTCTCTACAAGCGATTTCCCTTTGTCTGCACGGACAGTTTCAATCAAATCATTAGCTATCATCATTCGATCATTGAATCTCTGTCTAAACAGAGAAAGTCTATCCGGCAAGAATTCTTCCGAAAATCTTTTTCGATATTCTTTATCCCGCCATTCTTCGTTATTCTGAATCAACTGATTCAACGAAACATTATGGCACTCGTCAAGAATTTGTTTTTCGATGGATGCCCAAACAGAAACGTAATCTTTCGGTGTAGATAATTTCTTTATCGAAAGAGATTTCTCTTCAAATTTCTTCCGGTTGTAATGTGCCGCTTCTTCCGCAATCATGCGATTCAGATCAATCAATACTCTTCTGGTTTTCTTCAGAAGAATTTCAGCGTTGTCGGTTCCGCCCAAAGTTAACCGAAATGTTTTGCGGCCGATCTCAAAACCTTTTTCAGTTCGCGCGAATGTGGAAAGCGGAACTAGTCCGATTCCTTGGCGCGCCAATCCCGACGAAAGCCAATCGAGCGACAACCCGGATGGAAGTTTATCGATTATCATCTGCGGATACATACTGCCTTTGGGCGCTTTAATTTTTATATCGAATTTGTTTCGAACCTTCGGAAGAATGTCAACGGCTTGTTCAAGCGAATCCATCCGCTCTTTGAAAATTTTATTTCGCAGCCGCCAATATGCGTTCGCAGTTTCCGTTTTGCTGCGGTAGAAAAGATACGCAGTAAAGATTGCCGCAATGTTTGGTTTTATTGTATCGTTGATCTTTTTGAATCTTTGATAAAGTTCATCGTGGCGTATTTCTATAACAGACAACCGCGCGCCGGCAAATGAATCCGTTTTGGAAAGCGAATGAACCGTGACCAAATGTTTGGCGTGTTCATCACTAATGTAACCGTTGCCGTGAAGTTCATTGGTTAACTGCCGGATCGTTTTGATTTCTTTCAGTCCGTCAATCGGTGCGACATTCTGATAAGAAAGGTCATCGATCACAAAAATATTTCTTTCGAGCAGCCACTTAACCAAACGTTTCACATCATCGGGATTGAATTCCTGCCCGGTTGCATTGTGAGGATTATTCAGTGCAACAGCACCGTAACTTTTCCAATTCGGATCGTCCACTAATTTATTTTTAACTTCGCGAATAATCCCATTAACATCGAGTTCGTAATCATCCGTTAACGGAATCACAGAAACCGACGGGAAACAATGTTCGTACGTCCAGCTTAAATCCGGAATGATAACTTCTCTGATGCCGCAATGAAATCCGAGCAGTCCCAACGCAGTACGCGAAGAACCGCTTACAACAAGAGTGTCCTTGGCATTGTATTCGGGATGATGACCAAGGAAAGCCGAAAGAAAACTTTTGACAACTTCAAAATTCGAAGTGTCGGAATGAATGTTACCTATAAATTCCTCGAAGCATTCTCTCGTATCCTTGCCGGAAAATTTATCATTTAGAAAGTACGCCGACAACTGTTCGGTCTTGAACGAAAAATAGTTTTCGCCAGGAGTCAAATTGGTAATTATATCTTCAACGACTTTTGATTTTTGTTCGATGATTGAACTGAGCTTTTCTTCAAAATGCTTCGCATAAATCTTGAGCGGATTGTCGCCAATGATTGGAAGTCGAGAATGCTCATAAGCCGGCTCAACAATTATTTCATTTTCCTGTTCTCTGTTTTCTTTTCCAAAAACATTTTTCTTCAAAAGAAAAGAAAGCAATTCAACTTCGGATGCAGACGGTGTTCCTTTCAGCTGGAATTGAATTGTCTCAACGACTTTCAGCATATCGGAACTGCCGGCAATAAAAACCGTTGAAAGATTTTTTATCTCCGGCGAAAATATTCCAGGTGTTAGAATTCTCAACACACGATTCATCATTTTTGCTTCGCGTGCAAGCGAAAGATGATTCGGCGCGTCATTTACTTCAATGAAAAAGAGAGGATATTCCAAACTCAACTGCCGAAGATTTCTTCTCGTCTCCTCTTTGGTAACTCCTCCGAGGACTATAAACGTTGGCAAAGATGAGTTTTGTTTTAACTCATATTCCAGTTCACGTAGAAAACTTTTCTCTTCGGAAGGGAGAGTTTTAAATTGTAGAGATTTAAAAGTTTGAAGATGTTCCGGCAAAGAAAAATCATACAAGAAAATTGTAGCTGGACGATAAGTTAAGAAACTTGATAGTGCATGAAATAAAATCCGAAGCGCTTCAATTACTCCTCCGGATGCAAGTATTACTTCACGATTGCCGGTAATCTCACCAAGATCATACGACAACGGTTCCTGCTGCTGCTTTGTGAGCCATTCACTAAAATATTTTGCGAGATAGTTTGGATCTTTTTTATTGAATCCGCCGCGCGGCATGTACGGCGCGCTCTTCTTTATCAGCGAAAGAATTAGCTCAACCTTCTTTTTGTCTTCCTCACTCCATCCAAGTTCTTCAATGAAACCATCGAGATTATCCTCGGACAAGTTTTCTTTTCTTATATCGATAACGAGGGCAATACGCAGATATGCCGAGAACAGTTCTTTATCCTGCACCGGATTGCCGATATGAAAGTTGACTCGTTCATCGAGAGGAATATCCGAAGAAGCCGTTGCTTCGCTAACTTCGGAAACACGCGCAGCTTTTATAGGATTGAGTCTAAAATATTTTAGCGGATCGCTTTTCATAATCTTTCTAAACTTTTAGAGAACACAACTTGCGGTTAATCGTTTTTTTTGGATTGACCCTTCGCCGTATTCTTCAAAAAGTTTTTGAACATCTCAACTAAATCCGATCCTTGCTGCAGATCGTTGGGAGACAACGAAACAATCGTTCTAGCATTTTTGAGAGACTGACTTGCTTCTGCCAATCGTGCGGCTTGCGGCGTGAGCATCAATAATTCCGGATTATTTTTCAGCAGTTCCAATTCTTTTTTATCGAACTCGAGCTGCATTCTTTTTCGGTTCAATTCGTCTTCAACACGTTTTTGCGCCAATGCGGATTCCTGTTCAAGTTCACTTTTCTTCAGCTGAAGTTTCTTGAGGTCAAGTTCGTTTTCCATCAGTGCGATTTGTTCATCGGCTTTCAACTTTGCCCTTGATGCTGTAATTCTTGCTTTCTGATTAAGCGCTTCCGTCTGTTCTAGAATTCTTGCTGATTCCTGCTGACGTAATGCGTCGGAAATTTTTGAATCGAGCGCTTCGAACGATTGAACTGTGAGCGAAATAATTTCCAGACCAAACATTGCCTTGCTTACGTTAACTTTTTCATGCAGATAATTATAGATCTTTTCGGATGACAGTTCTTCAATCTCATATTTTTCGGTGAACTCTTTTATGAGACTATGAATTACCGTCTCGAATTCTTTCGCAGATTTAGTAACGGCATTTGTATTCCAGCCGCCGACTTTAATCAGCGACGAAATATTTTGCATCGAAGCAGCAACCGTTACCGATAATTTTATTTTTATGTCAAGATTACCTTTCGCGGAAGATTCAATGTTCAGCTGAGAAGACTGCGTTGTATTTGGAAGCGCGAGACTGAAATGCCGCGGATAAAATCGGCCCTTTCTCTCAACTATCTTTCCGTTGTATTCCGAAAGAACCAATTGATCCGGCTTTCTCAAACGGTATTCATAGAGCACTACCGCTACCGCGACTATTATTATACCTATAACCAACCACATATTTATACTCCTAAAGTATATGTTTCATGTTCTGAATGATTGTCGATGGATTTGATGCGAATGACGGTGAGAAGAGCGCATTCAAATTGTGGTGCAATTTAATATTTAAAATTGTTTACTTCAATTTCATTCTTGTCGAAACAGCTAATCCCGGACATTCCTAACCTATAAGTCTATTTCGTCTTTATGAAATCTTTATGGAATCGGTATATCTTTTTACAGCCGGTTTATAATTCAAACAGTAAGTTTCGCC
>JAJYMU010000283.1 GCA_021786655.1 Bacteroidota bacterium | reverse complement strand
TGAAAGAAGAAGAATATGAGAAGAATTATTACTACAGGAATAGTTGGTTCTTGGTATCATTAAACGACAACTGACTTCCATATGATATAAGGAAATTAACAGCATTGCCCGACTTGTGCAATAGAAAAATCAAGTTTTAATCAGCTTAAACTCTAAAAGACACTAAACAAATTCTTCATGTGATAACGGAATTAGTTCTTCGAGAAAGTTTCGGTCGGAAATTTTTTCCGTTCACCTTCAGCCGTACCAACTTTTGAATTATTAAAGACTGTGTACGAATCGCTCGCAGACCACCAATTCAAGGGCATCTTCAATTTATATGATACTTCCTTTCCCCTTCCGTCATCAAGATATTTCCGGTGATCAGTTATGAATTCAAAATGCGAGATTGAAAAAAGTTTTCCCATTGGGGTTATTTTGGGTAGTATAGCATCAGAATTCTTCGGGAACACTAGTAATAGAATGGAAGAAAATAGAATTTTCATATCGAGGAGGAATGATTTATTCTCCTCGTAAAAAAGGTCCATACCGATTAAGTTGTCCATGCCTAAATTGCGGTCGCCAATAATCTGCCACATGCCGGCTATGCCGGGTTTAGATTTGATCTTTTCACGAATCGTGTTTTGTTCGGCAAATTTATTTTTAATTATCACCAAATCTTCAAGCATGAAAGGACGGGGACCGATAAAACTCATCTGACCCAAAAGAACATTATAAATTTGCGGCAGTTCATCCAATCCGTTAAGCCGCAGCCATTTTGCAAATGGCGTAAGCTCACTTGATAAATCCGGCAGCACAAAAATATCTTGTGGTTTTTGATGCTTTAGTTTATCAGCATATTTTTTTTTGATCGTCCGGAATTTGAAAATTGCAAAATGCTTAAGGTTGAATGCCAGACCTCTTTTCTGAAAGAAGAATGGATTTTCTTTTAATTCAATTGTAAGAAGAATTGAAAACAGAATTTGAAACGGCAAGCTGAGAACTACCAGCAGAGTTGCGAACGAGAAATCAAAAAGCTGCTTGAAGATATGATGCAATTTTATATTCTCAGTTAACTTTACCGAACAACTTAAGAAAAAAATTTACATCATCAACTAAAAAATTAGCGTCCAGAGGAAATAATCGAGAATCAAAATAAGCGCGGAACTGATTACGAATGATCTGATTGTTGATGCGCCGACACCTTCTGCCCCGCCTTCGGTTCTAAAACCAATGTGACAGCCAAGCAATGATGTAACACCGCCGAAGATCATTCCTTTAATCAAACCAAAAACAAAATCACTAATTAAAAAGTATCGGCGGGCAGATTCAAAAAAAACGTTGAACGAGACATCGAGGAAAAAATTTGAGATGAAATATGCGCCCATGATTGCAATTGAATTTGCAATTACAACAAGAATCGGCATCATTATAATAGAAGCAAAAAAACGCGGCGTGGCAAGAAACGAAACCGGACTAATTCCCATCGACTCAAGCGCATCTATCTGTTCGGTTACTTTCATCGAACCCAACTCTGCCGCGATAGAAGCGCCGACTCTTCCGGCAATAACAATTGCAGTCAGCACCGGACCAAGTTCTGTTATAATCGCTCTGCTTGTTGTTGCGCCGAGAAATGAAAGCGGTGCAATTCCTTTCAGTTGATATGCCGCCTGCCAGGACGCTACGGCGCCGGTGAAAGTTGCAATGATGAATACCAACGGAATGGAATCAACCCCAATGTGTTCCATCTGGTAGAGCGTGTTTCTTGGATTCTTAAATATTTTTGGCGTGGATCTCATAATTTCTACGAACAGCCGAACAACCTGTCCGAACTCTTCAAAGAAATTAAGAGTTTTTCTGCCGATCAATTGTAAAATTCTGCTAATCACTTTCCGCGTATAATAGTCTGAATCAAAACTAAGAAACTTGTTTCAATTATGAAATTATTTCTTCTAAACAGCGCGGCTAATATTAAAATTTCTTTTGACAGGCAAGCGCATTCCTCAATTGGCAATTCCCTCTCATTTTTAATATATTGAATTGTAGTTGTTGCTGTTCTACGAAAAACATTTTTCGAGAAAAACTTTTCTCAACTGCACTTGCCTACCCGCTACGACGAGTCGGAGACGAGGCAGGCAGGCTTTGAACTTAGATTTATTGCATATCGTTATTTAATTATTGATCAGTCTAAACGAACGCATGGTGTAAAAATGAACATCGAAATACTTGAGACCGAAACAAAAGTTAAAATACCTGAGAACCTGGTATTTGGTAAAGTCTATACCGATCACATGTTTGAAGTTGATTACGATGCAAGTCAAGGCGGATGGTATAATCCGACGATCAAAAGGTTGGAAGATTTACAACTTAGTCCCGCCGCGATGGTTTTTCATTACGGACAGGCAATTTTTGAAGGACTAAAAGCTTACAAACAAGATTCGGGAAAAGTTGCGTTATTCAGACCGGAAAAAAATGTTGAGAGATTGAACCGCTCCGCAAAGAGAATGTGCATTCCCGAAATCGATCCGGAGCTTTTGCTGAAAGCGATTATTGAATTGGTTAGAATTGATCAAGACTGGATTCCAACGAAGCCCGGACACTCACTTTACATTCGTCCCGTTGTGTTTGCAACCGAACCTTTGCTTGGCGTCCGCTCCTCAGAATATTTTAAATTGATCGTGATGCTTAGTCCGGTTGGTCCATACTATCCGGAAGGATTTAAACCTGTGCCGATATTGTGCACCGATAAGTATGTGCGTGCCGTTAGAAAAGGAATCGGCGAAGCTAAGACTGCCGGAAACTACGCCGCAAGTTTAATGGCTCAAGCAGAAGCTAAGAAAGAAGGTTTCTCGCAAGTCCTTTGGCTTGATGGAATTGAACAGAAGTACATCGAAGAAGTAGGCGCGATGAACATTTTCATCCGCTTCAAAGATGAAGTTGCAACTCCGATGCTCACCGGTTCAATTCTTCCCGGCATAACCAGAATGTCCGTAATTCAAATATTAAAAGATTGGGGCTACAACATTCAGGAAAGAATGATCGATATTCGTGAAGTTATGGATGCGCACAAATCCGGCAAACTTGTTGAAATGTTCGGCAGCGGAACAGCGGCAGTAATTGCATCCGTCAGTAAACTGAAATACAATAGTACCACGGTTGCATTCGATGAGAATAAACCCGGCGAACTTGCGTTGGCGCTTTACGAAGAATTAACCGCCATCCAGTACGGACGAAAAGCGGACAAACACAATTGGATGACGTACCTCGATTAGTCTCTACTATTTATAGTTAACAAGAAACGGTCGCGCATCAGCGACCGTTTTTGTTTAGTGGCAATTCGATTTTTAAACTCTATTTCTAGCAAATTACCATATGGAAAGACACTGTCTGCTTTGGTTGACTTGTTAGTCAATATTTTTAATAGTCAATATATTCAATGACTTTATAAAATCTTCTTCATTCACGATGAAAGAAGATAAATCAAGATCATCAAATTGATATTCGCGATTAGACATTTTTGTATTCAACTTTCTTCGCAAACAATTATATGCTGCTTCTCTTGTCACAAACGCGATTTCTGCACCGGTAGATCCTACTAACTTCGTGCTAAAGTATTCTACATCATTTTGTCGGTTTGTATCTTTAATATTTTGTAACATCCTTCTTTATTTGGTTTATTAACTTGAATATGATAATCAAACCTCCCGGGACGTAATAATGCTTCATCAATTAACTCCACTCTATTCGTTGTAGCTATAACACGAACGTTTCCATAATCTTCCATACCGTCCATTAGTGTCAATAGTTGGTTTACAAATTTGGCATCTAATCTCAGTGATTCTTCTGATGATCGTCGTTGCGCAATTGAATCTAGTTCATCAAAAAAAATAATTGCAGGTTGTAATTTTCTTGCTTCATCAAAAACATTTCTCAAATTTTCTTCTGATTGACCGTGCCATTTGCTAATTAGTTCTGGACCTTTGATTGATATAAAATGTGCTTTTACTTGATTTGCAATAGCTTTAGCAATCAATGTTTTTCCACATCCAGGTGGGCCGTATAATAAAATGCCTTTATGTGGTGTGATGCCAAGATGTTCAAATAACATTGGATTCTTTAAAGGTATTTCAATTACCTCTCGAATTTTTTGTAATATTCCATCAATTCCACCAATATCATCATATGTTATTTTAGGAATAAATCTATTATCAAGGTTTTCATTCTTATTCTCTTCGTCATTAGAACGAAGAGAAATGCGCATACTTAGTCCATTTCGATCTAGATCAACATTTTTTGGTTTAATTCCAATTGGTTTTTTCTCAACAATATTTCCATCAATATTCTCTTCAAATTTTATTTCCCAGTAATCAGAATTTTCAGTGTCAATATTTTCTGGAAGGTTTTCAATGATTGTAAACATCTTCTCTTGGTCATAAATCGGGCATAGCTCCAAATGTTTTAATGAACATTCACGAGATAATAACTCTTTTATTTTTTCTTTATCAATTTCCCAAATTGTGTTTGAAGCCAGTTTTCCAAATTCATACCACTTGTTTCGTTGATTATAATAATAGTAATCGCCATTGGAATAACGGTCAATCGAATCCAATAATTTACAACTCCAACCTTCTTTTTCCCCATTCAGTTTGCAATGCTTTTCTTGGACTACTGCTTTGGTATATCCCACATAACAA
>JAJYMU010000270.1 GCA_021786655.1 Bacteroidota bacterium | reverse complement strand
CGTGTCATCCGATGCAACATCAATCCCTAGTCCTTGCAAAAAAGCTTGATCAATTTTGTAAATCCCTTCAGTTGGCGTTTCGAATCTGTACCAATCGCCCGCAGCTAAAACCGAATTTGCCGCCTTAGCCACACGTTGTTTTTGTACAACTCCCCAATTTCTCGCAACATTCCAATTCAGCACAGCGCCATCGAGAGTATTATCTTGAATTAATTGCCGGGCTGTTGTTGGCTGCCCAAAGTTAATTTTGAAAACCAATCTCTTAATCAGTCTGCTTGAATTAGTGTTGGGATCGAATTGAATCGGATAAATTTTGATTGACTGCACGGGCAAATTTCTTACCAAACCAAATTCGCCGAACGCAACCAGATCATGTTTCATCTGCACGTTGTACTTGGAGCCCTCAACATATTTCTTTATAAATGAAACGGAGTCTTTCATCAGTTCCGGCGTCGGCAAATATCTGCCGCTCAAATTAGAGAATTCAGAACTCAACACTTGAATTGTGTTGCCGAATTCGGAAGGTACACCGATGTTGATTTCTCTAACTTGTTCTTGCGGCAGCCCCTTGCTGCGATAGTTCTCTACATAGCCCCCGAGCAAATCCAGTTTCAAATACTGCTGGGTTTGAGTCTTTACAATAGTGGTATCCGAGTAAACCGGTCTGTACTCAATAACAATGGAAGACGCGTCGGAAGACAAAACTTTAATGTCTTGGGCATATGATAGGACATTTAAAATAAAAAAGAGAAAAACTAGAGAGAATTTGAATTTAATCATCGCCATTGAAAGTTAATTGTTATAGAATAAAGTATTTCAGTAAAAAGAATTCAAAAGCGGTAAACAAACTCTCTATAATTTTCCTCCGATTTTCTAGGACAAAATTTAGGTAAGATGCCCACACTTTGTCAAGTCAAAATCTACTATAGCGATTTTGAGCACAGCGTACTTCATTTAATGCTTTTCAGAGTTTCCAATAATGAAGCCGATTTCAAATAAAGAATAGGAAGCTTGCTATCAATGAACCGGACTATTCCATCGCGATCAATTATAACTATCTTCCTTTTGCTCATGCCGGTAATGCTTAACGCTTTATATTTTCTTGAAACGGATTTATCGCTGTCGCTCAGTATTCGAAAATGAAATGCATACTTGCTTGAAAAGTTCTTGTGAGATTCCACGCTGTCTATGCTAATACCAACAACTTGAAAACCAAGTTTTACAAATTCATCATAGTTGGAACTGTATTCGCAAAGCTGCTTTGTGCAGACGGCAGTTTCATCCCTCGGATAAAACACCAAAACGATTCCATCACGAATATTCTCTAAAAGTCTGAAAGGTTTTCCGTCTTGATCAATTAATTTAAAATCGGGAGCTTTCTCGCCAACAATCACAGCCCCAACAATTCCTTATTCTTTTTCATCGCATTGATACAAAATTGAATGTGTTCTTCAATCGGCACGCCGAGTTCTTGAGCACCTTTCGTTATGTCATCTCTGTTCACAGCGCGCGCAAAAGCTTTGTCCTTCATTTTTTTGATTACCGACTTCACTTCAACTTCATCAATGCTTCTGCTTGGACGGACATAAGTGACAGCGGTGATGAACCCGGCAAGTTCGTCGCATGCAAAAAGCGTTTTCTTCAGTAGAGTATCTCGAGGAATGTTCGCGTAATCGGCATGAGACATAATTGAATTTCTAAACTCTTCATCAAAACCTTTTTCTTTTAAAATCCCGGAACCTTTGAAAGGATGCCCGCCTGCGCGGAACCGAAGTTCCGCTTCGGTGAAGGCAGGTTCCTCGGCAGTCGGAAACATTTCATAATCGAAATCATGCAGCAGCGCAACGTTACTCCAATAATTTACATCTTCGCCGAACTTCTCAGCATAAGCTTTCACGCACGATTCAACTGCGTAAGCATGTTTGAGCAAACTGTCACTCTTAGTATATTCTTGAAGAATGGATAAACAATAATTTCTGTCGCGAACGAAATCATTATTCATTACTTCTCTCCTTTATCCGGCTTACTCGGATTTCTTGGTGTTAGGGTTGAAAGAAGGACAAACATCAGCTAATACACATTCCAAACATTTAGGTCTATTCGCTACACAAGTAATTCTGCCGTGCGTTGCCAGCCAATGCGAAGAATTGATCCAATAACTTTCCGGCAGAAGTTCTTTCAAACGCGATTCAATTTTTTCCACATCCTGAGATTTAATAAATCCGAGTAGATTCGATAATCGTCTTACATGAGTATCGACAGCGATTGCCGGTATTCCGAACGCATTGCCGGCAACTACCGAAGCAGTTTTTCTGCCAACACCGGGAAGTTTTACCAACTCATCAAAATCAGCCGGAACTTTTCCATTGTATTTTTCAATTAACATCGCGCAGCAGTTTTTTAGGCTTTTAGCTTTCTGTCTGTAAAAACCGGTTGAGAAAATATCTTTCTCCAACACTTTGCTTGGCGCTTTAACATAGTCTGCCGGTTTTTTATACTTTTTAAAAAGGTCTTTCGTTACAATGTTAACGCGTTCATCGGTACACTGCGCGGATAATATTGTTGAGATCAGTAATTCGAAAGCGGATGAATATTCCAGCGCGGGTTTAACAGCCGGATAAATTTTCGAAAGCAGATCAAAAACTTTTTTCGCGTGTTTTTTTTCAGATGCTGTAACGCTCATTCGAATCTCTTATCTTTTATTTTCAGCCGTTCGACCGGATGATTATTAATGACATGACTCTGAATAATTTCTTCGACATCTTCTAATTTTACGCCTCCGTACCAGACTTGTTCCGGATAGACAACCACTGTCGGACCAAACTCGCACGCGTCGAGACAACCGGAAATGTTAGCTCTTACTTTCGTGTTCAGTTCCAACTCTTTCAGCCGGTCTTTAAACTTTTTGCGAATCTCGATCGAACCTTTTTCAGAACAGCATCCGCGCGGATGACCGGGTTCCCTCTTGTTCTCGCAAACAAAAATGTGTTTCTCGAATCTCGGCATAATAGGTTTTACCTTTTAAACAAAAAAGGGAAACAAAAATTTCCCTTTTAGTAGCGCGTACGGGGGTCTCCCGAAGGGATTCCTTCGGAAGAACCCGTGATCTCCGCATGCATCATTTCAAACAAACTTTAGTAGCGCGTACGGGGGTCGAACCCGTGATCTCCGCCTTGAGAGGGCGGCGTCCTAGACCACTAGACGAACGCGCCATTTTTAAGCAACACAAAAATAACCCAATGAGCAGAATAAACAAACCTTTCCGTGTAACGGCTAATTAAAAATAGTTTAGAGACCTAACTCTTTCAGATAACCATCAATCAGTATCATTTCTTCGTTGGTCAATTCATAGTCTCCGGCTGCAATATTTTCTTTCACCTGTGCCGGCGTTCTGGCTCCCACTATAGCGGAAGTAATCGCCGGATTTTTTAGAACCCAAGCAACTGCAAGATTGGCTACACTCTTTTTACGTTTTGCAGCGATCGGTCTCAGTTTTTCAACCAGCTCGAGCGCTTTGCCGAATAACGGTTCTTTGAAAAATTCATTCCGTCTTCGCCAGTCATCTTGAGCAACCTTGTTCATATCAAATTTGCCGGTTAACAATCCCGCCTGCATAGGACTGTAAGCAACAACTCCAATTTCATTTTTAAGGCAGAACGGTAAAATTTTTTCACTCACTTCCGTTTTTATCATGCTGAAAGGCGGCTGCAAGGATTGAACTTGACCGATCTTCAAACATCTTTCGAGAAGCGGTACATCGAAATTACTAACACCAATGTATTTCACCTTCCCTTCCTTTTTGAGATCAATCATCGTTGCCCAAGATTCTTCAACGGGCGTGTTCGGATCCGGCCAATGAAATTGATAAAGATCAATATAATCTGTTTGAAGTCTTCTCAAACTATTTTCAATTTCCATTCGAATGTTTTTCGGTTCGAGATTATTTACGGCGTTGCCGTTGCCGTCATTTAATAAGCCGCACTTTGTAGCGATGAAAACTTTATCGCGCATACCTTTCACTGCTTTACCAACCACTTCTTCCGAGTGTCCGAAACCATAAACGGCGGCGGTGTCAATCCAATTTATTCCATTCGATATCGATGCTTGAATTGCTTTCACAGATTCGTCATCATCAACTTTGCCCCAGCCAAATTGCCAAGGTCCGCCGATTGCCCATGCGCCAAATCCGACGACCGTCAGCTCAGGTCCGTTCATCCCAAGTTTATTTGTCTTCATATATTTCTCCTTACCAATTGTCAGTCTAAATGAAAATTTTATATCGATAGAATGTTGAATCCCAGTTCCGCCAACCGGTTTACAATTTCCATTCGGCAATTTTTCCATTCTATATTATAGGATGGAAATTCTCTTCTCACCGTGTAACTGCCTCTTTGCTTTTCGAAAGTCTCAACGGAACTTCGCAGCCTTCCGTCATCATCAAGAATCTCATAAGTATGAAAAACAGCTCCGGAAAAAATTTGTTGTTCCGACTTATCAACGCAATCTATCATAATCAATTTAGAACTTTCGGGTTGAGGTAGTTCTAACGGATACCATTTAGGATCGAGTCCGAAATTAAAAAATGAGCTGATTGCCCTTACGCAAACCGCTGTTCCGTTTGCTTTGCCGTCGGCGGAATAACCGGCAATGTGCGGAGTAGCGATATCCACACGGGAAAGCAATTCACGGTCGAT
>JAJYMU010000271.1 GCA_021786655.1 Bacteroidota bacterium | reverse complement strand
CATGTATCTGCCAAGCTGTTTATGAATATCGTCAACTGTTCTTTTTCCTTTTATCGAAAGAAGTTTTGCCGTTTGATCTTCTACTTCCTTTTTCACTTTATCGAATTCCGGATGATCAGTTTTTACCAATGTCGGTTTATCGCCGCCGAGGTAGTTCCCAATTGTGTAAGGAAGAACGAAGTATCCATCAGCCAAACCTTGCATAAGCGCGCTTGCGCCAAGACGGTTTGCACCGTGATCTGAAAAGTTCGCTTCACCGGCAACAAACAATCCCGGAATGGAGCTCATCAAATTATAATCTACCCACAATCCGCCCATTGCATAGTGCGGAGCCGGATAAATTTTCATCGGAGATTTGTATGGATTGTCACCCGTGATTGTTTCATAAATCTCGAACAAATTTCCGTAACGTTCTTCAATCACTCTTTGACCGAGACGTTTGATCGAATCGCTGAAATCAAGATAAACTGCATCTTGACCTTGCGCGCCGCGACCGTCATCGACAGCTTCTTTTGCAGCACGGGATGAAATATCACGCGGACTTAAATTGCCGTAAGTTGGATATTTTCTTTCCAGGTAATAATCCCGTTCTTCTTCCGGAATTTCGCTCGGTTTGCGCATATCATGTTTCAATTTCGAAACCCAAATTCTTCCATCGTTACGCAAACTTTCACTCATTAACGTTAGTTTCGATTGCCCTTCTCCATGAACCGGTAAACACGTCGGATGGATTTGGGTGTAGCATGGATTTGCAAATGCGGCTCCGCGTTTGTGCGCGCGCCAAATTGCAGTCGCGTTGCAATTCATTGCATTTGTGGAAAGGAAAAAGACATTCATGTATCCACCAGTTGCAAGAATAACGGCATGAGCGGAATGTTTCTCGATCTCGCCGGTTAATAAGTTTCGAACAACAATTCCTTTGGCAACACCATCAACAACAACAACGTCCAACATTTCCCGACGAGTAAATAATTTTACTTTGCCGAGTTTTATTTGGCGGTTCATTGCTGTGTAAGCGCCGAGCAAAAGTTGTTGACCAGTTTGACCTTTAGCGTAAAATGTTCTTGATACAAGTGCGCCGCCGAATGATCTGTTATCCAGCGATCCGCCGTATTCACGCGCAAACGGAACGCCCTGCGCAACACACTGATCAATTATATTGTTGCTCACTTCAGCTAAGCGGTAAACATTTGATTCTCGTGAACGGAAATCGCCGCCCTTTACCGTATCGTAAAAAAGTCTGTAAACTGAATCGCCGTCGTTCTGATAATTCTTTGCCGCATTGATACCGCCTTGAGCGGCGATACTGTGTGCGCGGCGTGCGCTATCATGGTATGTAAATACTTTTACGTTGTAACCAAGTTCTCCCAATGATGCCGCGGCTGAAGCTCCGGCTAATCCGGTTCCTACAACAATTATGTCGTACTTGCGTTTGTTAGCCGGGTTAACAAGTTTCATATTGAACTTGTGATTGGTCCATTTTTCTTCAAGCTTACCTGCCGGTACTTTCGGATCTAATTTTTTCATCACTTACCTCCGAAGAAAAATAAAAAGTAAATTGGAATCGATGCGAAAGCCAGAGCTGTAAGAGTGGAATAAATCATTCCCAACTTTTGAATAAACGGGAAATATTTTTTGTGATTCCAACCGAATGTTTGAAAAGCACTTTGGAAACCATGGTTAAGATGAAATCCTAGAATAACAACAGCGACTACGTAGAAAAGTGAGTAAACAGGACTCTGAAACGCCGATACAACTGCATCGTAGTATCTGTGCCCTTCATGAACAGTCGGATCAAAATTGAAAGTAACCCAAAGTGTTCTCAAGTGAATTACAAGAAAAATAAAAACAATGCTACCGGTCCAAATCATGGTGCGCGAAAAAATGTCAGAGTTTTTCGACGAACCATTAACAGCATAACTTACCGGTCTTGCCTTCTTATTTTCCCACCACAGCCTAACGCCTTCATAAATATGAAAGATAAATATCAACGCAAGGATAACTTCAATCACTCTAATCAGCGGTTTGATACCGTCCAAACCTTTCACCACGGAATTGAATAATTCTGGTCCAGCAAAAAGTGTTAGGTTGTTAATCAAGTGAATGACTAAAAATAAGATAAGACAGATCCCGGTAAGAGCCATCACAAATTTCTTGCCGATAGACGAGTTCAATGCTATAGAAAGCCAGCCCATCAGGAATCTCCTTTGTTATAAGATTTTTGAATTAAAAATTTTGTAAGTGAAGCGATTGATAAAAACTGAAATGATAAGATTTTTTGATTCACTGCTTCCGATCTAATATTAAATAAGTTGCCGTTAAAATAAACCTATTAAAGTTTTTTTCAAAAAAGAATGTTACAAATCATGAATACTCAAATTTCACTAATTGCTTGGATGATCATTCTTTTCTATCTTACACGCGAGGTTTTTAACAATCTGCGGTGACAAACTTAAAAGGGAAACCGGTGAGCCTGTTCAAGGAAGATTCCGGTGCTGCCCCGCAACTGTAAGAGACGCTGTTAGTTCGTTTAACATAATGCCACTGAGAATACAATTGCGAATGGAGAATTTAGAATTGAGAATTAAATTCTCAATTAGCCATTCTCAATTATCAATTAATTCGGGAAGGCGTTAAACGAAGTCTTAAGCCAGGAGACCTGCCGCGGATTTAACTAATAAACAAGCCGTCAAACGGCTAATAATCAACCTTCGCGGGTAGGGTTTTGATTCTGGCAACACATCTAAAAATATCGATTCAAATTCCATTAACCCCCGAAGTTACAACTTTAAACTTTTATTCAAGGAGTAACTTCAATGAAAAACTTATTCACTTTTTTCGTTCTTCTCTTCATAACTATTTCTGTATCGGCTCAAACCGATTCTGTTAAAACAACTCTCTCTGAAGTTGTTGTCTCTGCAACACGAACTGAAACACCGACAATTGCTATCGGCAGTTCGGTTTCGGTTATAACATCCGCAGAAATTTCCGAAAGGCAACTTAATACCGTTGTTGATGTTCTAAGAGAAATGCCCGGTTTATCAATTTACCAACAGGGCGGGCCGGGAAAACTCAGTTACGTTTCAATGCGAGGTGCTAATTCGGATCATACCTTAGTTATTCTTGATGGAGTTGTGATGAACGATCCTTCATCGCCGAGCAACGCATTTGATTTTTCATATTTGAATACAAATGACATCGATCGTATTGAAGTCGTGCGCGGACCGCAAAGCACTTTGTATGGTTCGGATGCAATTGCCGGTGTAATAAATATCATAACCAAAAAAGGAAACATGAAACCGGAATATTCTTTTTCCGGCGAGACCGGTTCCAACGGATTTTACCGTGCTAACGTTTCAGCACTCGGCAGAACAGGATTTCTTGACTACGCAATAACTGCAACGCGCAACGGAAGTCATGGTGTTTCCGCAGCCGATTCGAGATACGGAAACTCCGAGAAGGACGGTTATTCAAACGATGCCTTTACTTCTTACTTCACAATAAACTTGCAGAAAAATTTCTCACTCAACTTTTTATATAAATTCACAAAAGCAGAATCCGCGCTAGATCAGAACGACAAATTTGGCGACGATCCGAATTTCAACTACAATTTGGAAGAACAAGTTTTCAAAGGTGGTTTAAAACTTTCGTTGTTTGATGGAAGGTGGCAACAGACTTTTAATGCTTCGTTAATGAAACACTTTACTCATTCACTTGACTTAGTTGACGACCTTCACCCTAACACTTCTTCCGATGCGTACAACAATGCACACCGCACGTCACTGGCATGGCAAAACAACCTGAAGTTCCTCGACAATAACTTGATTGTGCTCGGAGTCGAATCAATAAAAGAGTACGCAAACACAAGTTATTACTCAACCAGTGACTACGGTCCGTACAACAGCGTTTTTCCGGAACAGTCGATTCGAACAACCGGACTTTACTTGCAAGATCAGTTTAACTACAATCAATCGTTGTTTGTGACGGCAGGTTTTAGATATGACAACAATGAAAAATTCGGCGGCGTTACGACTTTTAGAATAGCGCCGGCATATTTTATTCAAGCGACAGGAACCAAAATAAAATTTTCTTACGGTACGGGATTCAAAGCGCCTTCTCTTTTCTATCTCTTCGATCCATTGTTCGGCAATCCCAATCTCAAGCCGGAAAAAAGCAAAGGATGGGATTCCGGCTTTGAACAATTCTTGTTGAACGGCAATATTTCTCTCGGCGTAACTTACTTCAATCTTAGTCTTGAAAACATGTTCGGTTTCGACTCCAATTACAAGACAGTTAATATCGCAAAAGCATCAACCGATGGCTTTGAGTTAACCGTAGCACTCACCGGTATTTCGGGTTTGAATGTTAACGTAAGCTACACTTTCACAGAAACAAAAGATGATTATGACCAAAGTCCGGATTACAACAAGCCGCTTTTGAGAAGACCAAAACATCAATTCGCTGTGAATACAAATTGGCAAGTTACGAACAAACTCAATCTGAACATGGAAATGCATTACATAGGTAAGCGGGACGATAAAGACTTCACTGCTTACCCGGCAGAAAGAATTACGATGCCGGATTATACTTTGTTTAATATTTCCGCATCGTACAAAATTTTGGATTACCTCAAAGTTAACGGACGAATTGAAAATCTGTTTGACAAGAAATACGAAGAAGTGCTTTACTACGGAACACTTGGCAGAAGTTTTTACGCCGGTTTGAATTTTACTTTTTA
>JAJYMU010000106.1 GCA_021786655.1 Bacteroidota bacterium | reverse complement strand
AGTGATGGGATTTATTAAAGATGATTTACGAAGTATTAATCCGCAGAACATAGATGAAATTAAATATCGGGCGACACGCTATTCCAATTTTATTTCGCGTGTTATCTACGACATGAAATGGTACGATCCTCCGATCCAGACGATAAGAAACATGAGTTTTCAAACGAACCTAAATGAGGTTGTAAGATTTATTGTTGAAAATATTTTTAACCGAACGGCAAAGAAATCAAACTCGTTTGAAATCGTGATGAAACTGGATAAGAATGTTCCAGCACTCCACATCAATGAATTTGTCATTTGGGAAATTATCGAACCGTTAATCCAGAACAGCATTGATCACGGCGGTGATGAAAATATTTTGATAACAATTTCTACAGAGCATTACCCGGCGCTGCGCAGCACGAAACTGGTGATTGAAGATAACGGTGCTGGAATTTCTCCCGAACTTTTGGAAGAAAATGAAAACGGTGTGAAGATTCTATTTCTCGAAAATGTTACAACAAAAAATGAAACTTCTTCATCCGGCTACGGATGTTATATTGCCTACGAAATAGCTACACAACGCTGCGCTTGGAGTATTGACGCAGAAAATTTAGATAAGCGTGGTTGTCGATTCATAATTACGATTCCACATTAATCCTGGAGAAGAAATGTTTGAGATAGATCAGGTTAATATTTTACTAATTGAGGATGAAGAATTTGACGTCAGAAGAGTTGAAAATACAATCAAACCTTTCGGTGACAAAATTAAAATTGTGGACGTTGTTTCTGATGGGAAATTAGCGGTTGAACTTTTAGATCGGAAAAAGAATGCTTACGATTTAGTGGTCATGGATTTTCAAATAGCTGGAGGTCTGCGCGGAGAACATCTGATAAAAAAGATAAAACTTATCGATCCAACTCTGCAGATAATCGTAATAACAAAGATGACCATCAACATTGCCGATTATGACTTTGCACACAATCTAATGAAAGCAGGCGCGTTTTGGTATTGCACAAAGTATCCCGGCGACATTGAAGAACATATTTATCAGCCGACAGATTTCATTATTTCAATATTCAATGCCGCAGAAAAAAGAAAATTAATGTGGGATAAACAAAAGTCTAACCAAAAATTAAATCGGAAGGTTGAAGACATATTAGCCGATAAAAAAATTGTTGGAGTTTCCGAAGAAGTAAACCGGCTGCGGGACCAAATAGCCAAGTTCGCAAACAGCAATACACCTATTTTAATCTTGGGAGCCAGCGGTACAGGCAAAGAACTTGTCGCTTATAATCTTCACTATCTCGGCAATAGGAAATATGAAAACTTCATCCCAATAAACTGCGGCAGTATTCCCGATCAATTGATCGAGAGCGAATTATTCGGTTATGAAAAAGGAGCGTTTACCGGGGCGGATAAAGGCAAGCCGGGTCTTTTTGAACTGGCGAATAACGGGACGATTTTTTTGGATGAAGTTTCCGAGTTGCCGCTTTCATCACAAGTAAAATTACTGCGCGTACTGCAAGAAGGCGAAGTTGAAAAACTCGGCAGAACGGAAAAAGTAAAAGTTAACGTACGTGTAATTTCGGCTTCCAACAAAAATTTGGAAACCGAGGTAAAAGAAAAAAGATTTAGAGAAGATTTGTATTACCGATTAAACGTGGTTCCTATTCGCGTATCAAATCTAAGCAACAGGCGGGAAGACATACATTACCTTGTTGATTATTTCATGAACGATTTCGCAAATGATATGGGAAAGGAAATACCGGTATTAACCGAAGATGCCATGAAGAAACTTATCAACTATTCATGGCCGGGAAATATTAGAGAACTGAAAAACGTAGTTCAGCGGCTCTTATTTTTCGATGAAAAAACCATTGACCCCAACATAGTTGAAACCGCTTTAGGTAAGAAAATATTTGACACCGATGATGTTATTATTGCTTCCGAAGGGATAAGCTTCAAAAATCCAGAAGGAATAATTTCGTTGAAGGGGATGGAAAAGAATTTCCGCGAAAAATATTTCAAGTATGTTCGTAATCAATGCGGCTCCGATGCCGAAGCGGCAAAAAAATTAGGATTGGCGCCACCCAACTATTCTAGAATGTGCAAAGAGTTGGGACTGAAATAAATTTTCAGCACACTTCATAAAAACTAACCGTTCGCTTTAAAGTTCAGATATCAATATGATAATTCCGAATTATTAGTTTTATAACATCTGTTCCAGACGACTGAACTAAATCTTTATTTTTTCTTACTTTTTCCAAATTCCTAAGTGGTATTACTTTTGCTTATAACTAGTGCTACAAATACGATTTTGAGAGGAAACTAATGATGCAAATTAAAAAACTATTCTTACCCGGATTACTTTTCTTAATAATTCCATTCATAATAAATCATGCGCAAACGGCAACATTAGAACCAACATTTAGTCTGCCGAATCCCATATCCGGCGGCTTAAATATACCTTACCAGAATGGAATTCTTGTACCGACTTTCGACAAGCAAAGTACAAGATTAACAATTAATTTAGCAGGTGAATGGAAAAAACAAAGATTTGCAGCCAATCATAACCTTTCACTTTCAAAACGAGACTCTGCCGGAATTGCAGCTGTGGAAGCCGAAGCAGCGGGAAGACAACTTTCTAATTTTGACGATTCCGGTTGGCAAACAAAAAATTTACCCGGTGTTGAGAATGCGCTGACTGAAGCAACTGCGCCCAACGGACTTTATCCTGAAATTTATGAAAATGGTATCTGGTACAGAAGAACTTTCAATGTTGATGCATCCAACAACGGAAAATTTGTGAAGCTGATGTTTTATGCCGTTAACTATGTGTGCGATGTTTGGATAAATGGTAAATACGTCGGCTATCATGAAGGCGGTTATACTCCGTTTGCATTCGATGTATCGTCGTTTCTTAATTACGGTTCTGCCAACACAATAGCTATTCGAGTTGATAACATTCCATGGGATTCACGCAAAGACATTATTCCATATAATAAAGTGGATTGGTTTAACTACGCCGGTGTTATACATGATGTATATCTGGAAATTTCGGAAGCTGTTTCAACTATACGTGCAAGTGTTGTCCCCAAAAATCTTGAGGGAACAATAGACGCCAGCGTGGTTGTGTACAACAAAAGTAATAATACATCTAGTATCCGTGCTACAATAAGATTTTATGAAGCTAATGTTAACAATACCAATATCCAAAGCGAATTCGCAAAAGATTTAGTTGGAACCGAAGCAACTGTTGCAGGCATTTCGCCAACAACTTTTAGCGTAGCTCCAGGTGTAACAGTATCTGGTACCAAAATCACATTGCAGATTCTAAATCCCAAACTATGGACGATGAAGAATCCAAATTTGTATGTAATGAGAGTTACACTTTCAGATGGTGCAACTGTTCTTGATGATTACTATTCGGAATTCGGTATTCGTACAGTCTCAACCAAAAACGGGAAATTTTTATTAAACAATAAAATTATGTATTTGCCGGGAGTCGCTCGTCACGAAGAACATCCCGATTACGGAAGAAGCGTTCCGAAAAATATTATCTATTCTGATTTAGTCACGGTAAAAAATCTCAATGCTACTTTTCTTAGGACTGCGCATTATCCGAATCATCTTTATACTTACTTAATTGCCGATAGACTTGGGCTTGCTATCATGGAAGAAATTCCGTTATGGCAGTGGGATACAGAAGATGTTTGGGATATTCAGAATAACATTCGAAAGATTCATCTGCAGATGTTTCGCGAAATGGTATTTAGGGATGTCAACAGACCGTCGATAATTCTGTGGAGTACTTCCAACGAATGTCATTTGGACGGCGGCGGAAGATTAGTTTACAACAATCTTGTTAAAGATGATTTGAGAAATAACTATGACGACGGAAGATTGCTAGCTCAATCTGCAGCGGCAGATAAGCCGGGTGCAAGTGATCAAACTCAATCTGTGATGGATGTAGCGGGTTGGACAATGTACTTCGGAATTTTTTATGGAAGAAGCGGTAGTTATTTCGGTCCTACAACTTCATTTGTGAACAGCGCACAGACAGCGTTCCCAACAAAACCAATTATGGATACGGAATTCGGGTATTGGTCGTCGGAAAACGGCTCATCAACAGGCGAACAAGTTAATGTGTTAAGTCAGACTTTTAACGCTTTCAAGTTTTTCTTGCCTTACGATGCTTCCGGTGTCGCGAATCCAAATGGAAACGTAATGGCTACCACGTGGTGGTGCGTTTTTGATTGGTATCAATACAAGCCGAAGAAAAATGGCTATCAAACGATGGGTTTGATTTCTATGGATCGCCTCACTGAAAAACCAGTTGCCAGCAATTTGAGAAGCACTTATTTGCCGTATGCATCACAGGACGGAATACTCGCCGATGTGAAGGACAATTACAAAGAAATTCCTACTCAATTTAGTTTGGAACAAAATTATCCCAACCCGTTTAATCCCAGTACGGTTATCAAATATCAAATTCCTACTTCCGGTGAAGTAACATTGAAAGTTTTCAACGTTCTCGGTGAAGAAGTTGCAACTCTCGTTAACGAGTTTGAACTGGCAGGTAAGTACTCGATTAATTTTTCCACTCAAAATTCTAAACTTGCATCGGGAGTTTATTTCTATCAAATCGTTGCCGGAAATTTTATGCAAACGAAAAAGATGATAGTTCTGAAGTAGCTTATTAAAGTAATAACCACTCCGTTATAAAATTGATAAGTAAGCTGTTAGTTCTAAAGCGGCAG
>JAJYMU010000161.1 GCA_021786655.1 Bacteroidota bacterium | reverse complement strand
CGTCAGCAACCGGAGTTTCTTGAATCAGTGATGGTCCGCCAAGTTCATGTTCTATCTTTTCTTCTACTTTTAATTCTTCATCCAAAGGTTTGGAAGAATCGCTAATCGACGGAAAGACATCCTGAACCTTGCTTTCTTCAGCTCCAACATATTTTTCAAACGGCTGAAACTTGTCTTCTAAAGTTGACGGCGTTTTGAAATCATCAACGTCTTCTTTTTGCTCGTCGGTTTTCTTTTCCTCTTTCTTAAGTAAAACAGTTTCGTCGATTTCCGCAATCGGTTCCCGAAGATTCATGAGAATCTCGTCGTCTTGATTAATCAGGGCGTCTATTTCGTCGCGTGTGAGAGAGATTAGATATGAATCGCGTAATGCAACTGCAGTAGATGTCCGGGATGTTTCTTCAAAAAATTCTTCATGCCCGAAGAAATCGTTTTCAAGGAAAATGTAAGATTTGGTTTTGCCGAGCAGTCGTTTCTTTAGAATATTAATTTCGCCGCTGACAACGAGAAAAATTATATCGGCGTTATCGCCTTCACGGTAAAGTATTTCACCTTCGCTTATGGTTATTAACTTGCCTCTAACATTCTGCAAATCAATTTTAGAAATGTTAACATTTTTAAGTAATTTGTTGCGGCTTAGCGCAATTAACAATTGATTTTCCATTTCAGGGCAAATTATTATGCAAAATCATGAACTTCAGACAGCAACAGACCACCTTGTTAAGCAAGATAAAGTGCTATCAACAATAATAAAAAACATCGGCATTATCAATTTAACACCTCACGCCCAATACTTCAATCCGCTTCTTAGAGCAATCATCGGACAGCAATTATCCGTTCAAGCGGCAAGCTCAATTCATAAACGGTTTATGAAGCACTTTAATAATAAGCCGCATCCGGAATGGATCTTGAGCACAGAGGATTTGACGCTGAGATCGCTTGGTCTTTCAAATGCAAAAGTAAAATACGTAAAAGATTTTTCGCGGAAAATACTTTTGAAGGAAATCCGGCTGGAAGGTCTGTCGAAAAAATCTGATGAGGAAATAATCGAGGAACTCACAATGGTGAAGGGGATTGGCGTGTGGACGGTACACATGTTTTTAATTTTCACTTTGGGAAGACCAAATGTGCTTCCCTTTTCCGATCTTGGAATTAGAAAAGCCATAATGTTAAATTACGGCTTAAGAAAATTGCCGGATGAAAAAAAAGTTGTACGAATTGCAAAGAAGAACAACTGGCATCCGCATTGTTCTGTTGCCAGTCTTTATCTATGGCGCAGTTTAGAATTCTAACTGAATCCTTCTAAAGAAAAAATCATCATATTTAATGAACGAACAAAAACTTATTGAACAAGCCCAGCACGGAGACAGAAAAGCATTAGCCGAACTTGTCAAACTTTACGAGCAGACCGTTTTCAATTTCTCCTTCAAGATCTGCAGACATAAAGACCGTGCGGAGAATACGATGCAGGAAACATTTCTCAGTATGGTGAAAAATATTCATCAATTCAGCGGGCAATCAAAATTATCTACCTGGCTTTATCGTGTCGTTGCAAATCATTGTCTGATGCTCGCCCGCTCTGAAAGCAAATACGGTTATACTTCTTTTGAAGATGAAGAAGCGTTAATTGATGAAAAAGAAATTGCCGATTGGAGTGTTGCGCCAGATAGAGTAACGGAAAACAATGAACTGAAAATGGTTCTTGATAAAGCGATTGAAAAACTTCCCGCAGATTATAGAATTGTTTTCATGTTACGTGATGTTGAAGGATTAACGACCGAGGAAACGGCAAAGATTGTTGAACTAAGCGTTCCGGCGGTTAAATCGCGCCTACACAGAGCGCGGGCATTTTTAAGAAACGAACTAAACGATACTTTCTCGGAAGATATCAATAACAACATCAATGAGTAGTCACATGCCGACATGTAAAGAAGTAATGACGCATATATGCGATAATCTCGGAGAGGAATTAGGATCCCCGGCGTGCATAGAAATTAAAGCTCATTTGGAAAGCTGTGATAATTGCCAGCACTACTTCAAATCGGTTGAGACAACTATTCAGTTCTACCGCAAATACAATGTTAACATTTCCGAAGAAGCACATAACAGGTTAGTAGAATTTTTGGGGTTGAAAGAATGATGGATGTAGAATTTAGAATTAAGAAATCAGCTCGCCTCGATTCGACAAGTCTCAACGAGTCGAAGCGGGAATTCAGTAAGTAGTACCAACCATATTTCTACCATACTCCAATTTTAATCATACCAAAAAGTTTAATACGCAAACAATTTGATCCTATAATTTTCATAGATGTTGGTCTTTGTTTATTCTTCATCCTGATTTCTTATTTCTGCATTTCATTTCCACAAATGCATGTACTTATGTCCGCTGCCCGTGTTGAACAAGACAACACTTTCATTTGGTTTGATCCATCGATTTTTAAGTAAAGATTTTAATGTCGCAAGTGTTGCGCCTCCTTCCGGTGCGGCAAATATTCCTTCTGTTCTACCGATCTCATTTGTGCTTTCAAAAATCTGATCGTCATCAACAGCAACCGCTGTTCCGTTGCTTTCTCTTAGCGCTCGCAAGATTAAAAAATCCCCAACCGCAGCCGGAACACGCAGTCCGTCTGCAATTGTTTTAGCGCCGCTCCACATTTCGGCAAATTCTTTTCCTTCATGAAATGCTTTTACCATCGGCGCACAACCCGATGATTGAACCGTAACCATTCTCGGACGTTTTGCATTTATCCATCCTAACTTTTCCATTTCATCAAACGCTTTCCACATTCCGATTAATCCTGTTCCGCCGCCCGTTGGATAAATTATCACGTCGGGCAATTCCCATTTAAATTGTTCGGCAACTTCATAGCCCATCGTTTTCTTCCCTTCGATGCGGTACGGTTCTTTCAGTGTTGATACATCGAATCTTCCAAACTTTTTTACGCCTTCGGCTGCAAGTTTGCCGCAATCGGTTATCAATCCGTCAACCAGAGTGACTTCCGCGCCCAACGCATTGCATTCGGAAATGAACGGCTGCGGAACATCTTTCGGCATAAAGACAAAAGATTTCATTCCGGCAAGCGCAGCGTAAGCGCACATAGCGCCCGCAGCATTCCCGGCGGAAGGAATTGAAACTTCTTTGACGCCAAGTTCAAACGCTTTCGAAATTGCAAGACACAATCCCCTCGCTTTAAATGATGTTGTCGGATTCAATCCTTCGTCTTTGATGAACAAGTTTTCCATTCCAATTTTGCCGCCAAGTTTTTTTGCGTGAATCAACGGCGTGAATCCTTCGCCGAGAGTGAGTCTGTATTTGGAATCAACGACAGGAAGCATTTTTTCGTAACGCCAAAGTGAATTTATTTTAACATCGATGTTTTCTTTTTTGAATTCCTTTTTTGCTAGATCAAGATCGTATCTTGCCAGCAACGGTTTGCCGCAATCGGTGCATAGATTCCAAATTTTATTTTTATCATAAACTTTCCCGCAGTAACCGCACTCCAAATGTGTAAAGTAGCTCATGGCGTTTTTCCCGGTTTAGTAAAACAATTTTCTCTCAAAGTAAAATATTGAAAATCGCTGTTGAATGGTAGAAAAACGCCCGGAAATCCAATAGAATTGTGGTTTAGAGGGTGTGTGATAATCCGGTTTTGTTGAAAAAAATGTTTCGATTTTATTTTAAAAACGAAACCAAAATTCTCTTGACACACTATTTTCACACACCCTCTTTAGCAAGGTTCTGTTTTTTTGACCACAAATTCGTTTGCAAATACGAAAGGCGTCGTATATATTAATTACGAAACTTTTCGTAACCAATTGCGTCTTAATAACAGAGTTAGAAAAAGGAAAAATAAATGGCAAAGAAAACGATTCTGAAACCTACCGATGGAGAGTTGGAGATACTGCAGATCATCTGGCAGAATGGTCCTTCAACCGTAAAGACCATTAACGAAAAACTGAATGAGAAAAAGGAAGTTGGTTATACGACCACATTAAAAATTTTACAAATCATGTATGAAAAAGGATTGGTAACCCGCAACGAAGATGAAAGAAGCCACGTCTATGCTTCGGCGACAAAAGAAAATGAAATGCAAAAAGCATTGGTTAATAAACTTCTCGAATCCGCATTCAGCGGTTCTGCCGCAAAATTGGTTATGCATGCGCTCGGAAATTCTCAACCTTCAAAAGAAGAGCTTGATAAGATAAGAGAGCTGTTAAACAAAATTGAAAGGGATCAGAAATGAATTTTGTTTATCAATTAATACCGCATGAGATTATAAAAGCAATCGGCTGGACAATATTTCATTCCGTCTGGCAAGGGATTGTGATTGCAATTATACTTGGCGCGCTGTTATTGTTAACAAGCAAGAAGAGCGCACGGCTGCGTTACAACATTTCCGTCGCGGCAATGTTTCTCTTCTTTTTTATTTCGCTGGGGACACTCTTGCATGTTTATGAATCGCCGAATGTCCAATCAGCCGACAACTTAATAGTTGTTTCTAATAATACAATTCAAAGCGAACCCGCTGGCGACGGCATCTCGTCAATAATTGATAAAGCAAAAACAAATCTTCCGAAAATTTTCGAAACATATTTTGAGAATAACTTACCGTTAGTTGTAACATTTTGGTTTGTGGGATTTATAATTTTCTCGTTAAGGTTTATCGGCGGTGCACTCTATGTGCAAAGATTAAAAACAACCGGTTTACATTCTCTAGATAACGCTTGGCATAACAGATTAAACTTTTTGAGCGACAAGTTA
>JAJYMU010000125.1 GCA_021786655.1 Bacteroidota bacterium | reverse complement strand
AAAAGCGTATCCGGTCTTGTAGTAAAAATTTTTATCGATTCACTGCCGCCGTGAATTTTGAAGTCAACTTCGGCGCCGTAACTTCTTCCAATCCAGTTAGTCTGCATGATCTTGGTTTTTTCCGGCCAATCAATTTTATTCAGACCTTCTAAAAGTTCATCGGCATAATCAGTGATCTTGAAAAACCATTGAGTGAGATTTTTTTGAACAACTACTGTTCCGCATCTTTCGCAAGTGCCGTCGCTTAAAACTTGTTCACGCGCCAAAACGGTTTGATCTTTTGGACACCAGTTTACCGGCGCATTTTTTCTGTACGCCAATCCTTTTTTATAAAGTTGAAGAAACAGCCATTGGTTCCATCTATAATATTCGGGAACGCATGTCATAAGATCGGCATTCCAATCGTACATTGTGCCCATGCGTTTAAGCATCACGCGAATATCTGAAATATTTTTTAGTGTGCTGTCTTGCGGATGAACGCCGGTTTTGATCGCATAATTTTCTGCCGGAAGACCAAATGCATCGAAGCCCATCGGCTCAAAAACATTGTAGCCATGCAGTTTCTTGTATCTTGCCCAAGTATCCGATGGACCATAATGGTACCAATGCCCAATGTGCAGTTTGGCGCCGGATGGATAAATGAACATGTTTAAATGATAAAGCTTGTTGCTCAGATTAGAAAGGTCGGTTTTATATACTTCCTTTTCTTCCCAAAACTTCTGCCATTTAGATTCAACTTCTTGGAACGGGTATCTCATTTGATCTGTATTAGTTATTAAAATCGGATTCAAACTTATCAAAAACGGCATGGTTTATCAAGGAAGTCTGCAATTGTCAAATTTCAGTTCTTTTAATCCCTTTTCACTTTTCATAACTTATAACTGTTAATTAAGGTGATAAAGAAAAAATGAGAACCTATAAACGAATAAATCTTGATCCGAATAAAATGGGCGGTGTTCCATGTATTCGAGATTTGCGAATGCCTGTAGCTACAATTATTGAAATGTTAGCCGAAGGATATGACCCAAAACAAATATTGAAAGAGCATCCCGAACTTCAAATTGAAGATATACAGGAAGCGCTGCATTTTGCATCTGAAACGCTTCGTTATAGAGAAATTCCATTGGCAATTTGATGAATTTCTTAGTCGATAATAATCTTTTACCATCACTGTCAAAAATGCTTACTGATTCCGGTCATAATTCTATTCACGTCAAGGAGATCGGAATGAAGAGTGCTTCAGACTTGGAAATATTTGAATATGCATTTAAAGAAAAAAGAAGTATAGTAACCGCCGATACCGACTTTAGTTTTATCCTTTCTCGGTGGAATCACAACTTGCCTTCCGTGTTACTTTTTAGATTTTTCCCCTACAGACCCGATATTCAATTCGCTGCGTTATCAAATATCGTAACGCGGTATGAGGTGGAATTATCTCAAGGTTCACTTATTCTTATTGAACCCGACCGTGTACGAATTGGAACGTTGCCCCTACTTTAAGAATTCGAATTTCGGTGTTTAATTTCCATTCGTCTTTTCATAATTTGCTTTATGAATAAACATGAATCGAGGAAACAATGAAAAAATTTGTAACTCTCTTACTTTTACTTCTTTCTATCATTTCGCTTAACGCGCAGCAAAAACATGCAATGACCGTTGAAGACATGTGGAATATGAAGCGCATCGGCGACTTCGACCTTTCGCCAGACGGTAAAACAATTGCATTCAGCATTACTACCTACGACATGGAAAAAAATAAAGGCAACACAGATATTTATTTGATAGATGCCGACGGACAGAATTTGCGCCCGTTCAAAAACAGCGATGAAAATGAAAGCGCGCCAAAGTTTTCTCCCGACGGCTCCAAAATTTCGTACGAATACAAAGACCAAATTTGGATTGCCAATCCGGACGGATCTGATGCTAAACAGTTGACTAATCTTTATACCGGCGCCTCGGGAATGGTTTGGTCGAAAAACGGAAAAAACATTTTATTCGTGTCGAGCGTTTATCCAGACTGCAAAACTCAAGAGTGCAATGAAGAACGTGATAAAGAAGCTGCCGCTAGCAAGGTCAAAGCGAAAATTTTCACCGAACTCATGTACCGCCATTGGAATATTTGGCGCGGGGACAAAAGAAGTCACCTTTTCCTGATGAATCTTGAAACAAAACAAACCAAGGACTTAACCGAAGACAGTTACGCGGATGTTCCGCCGATTGCACTTGGCGGAGATCAAGATTATTCGTTGTGTCCGACCAATCAGGAAATTGCTTTCACTGTTCACACAGACGCATGGAAAAAAGGCAGCGATACACAATTAGCTGTCAGCACAAACAATGATGTTGTAGTGATTAATCCAACGCACGGCGTACTGTTCGATCAAATTTCTACAAGCGAAGGAAATGATAACGAACCCGTTTACTCGCCGGATGGAAAGTTTATCGCGTTTCGTTCTTCGCCGCGCGCCGGATTTGAGTCCGATAAACAATCAATCGTACTTTACGATCGAGCCATACGCAAGATGACTAACTTAACTTCCAAGATTGATTATTCAGTAGGACAAATACTTTGGTCGCCGGATCAAAAATATATTTACTTCGATGCCGACCGCGAAGCGTTTCATTCTATTTTCAAAGTTAACGTTGCAACTGGTGAATATTTAGTGCTTGTTAAAGACGGCTTCAATACCAACATGAAAATTTCTGCCGACGGCAAAACACTTTACTTCGATAGACAGCAAACAACGCTGCCGACAGAAATCTTTTCTGTTAACACGGACGGAAGCGATCTAAAACAAATCACGTCAATCAACAGCGAACTGCTTTCTCAAATTCAGTTTGGCGATTTTGATACCTTCTGGAGTGCGGGCGCCGCTGGTGCAAAGGTTCAGTCAATTTTAATCAAGCCGCCTTTCTTCGATGCAAGCAAGAAGTATCCGTTCATTTTCTTGATTCACGGCGGACCGCAAGGAAACTGGCCGGACGAATTTCATTACAGATGGAACTTGCAGCTATTCGCATCGAAAGGTTACGTTGTTGTTGCAACAAATCCGCGCGGCAGTACCGGATACGGACAGAAATTCACCGATGAAATTTCCGGCGACTGGGGCGGAAAAGTTTATACCGATTTAATGAACGCATGCGATTACGCAATCAAAAATTTCAAATTCATCGATCCGAAAAATACTTTTGCTGCCGGCGCTTCATATGGCGGATACATGATCAACTGGCTTGAAGGACACACATCTAGGTTTAACGCGGTAGTTTCTCACGACGGCGTTTACGATATGGAAGCCATGTTCGGCGCAACCGAGGAATTGTGGTTTCCGATTTGGGAAATGAAAGGCAAACCGTGGGAGAACAGAACTTTGTATGAGAAATGGTCGCCGAACAGATTCGTCAAAAACTTTAAGACGCCAATGCTGATCGGTCGAGGCGCTAATGATTTTCGTATTCCAGACACACAAGCGATGGAATTGTTTACAGCACTTCAATTGAGAGGAGTCCCAAGCAAACTTCTTTACTTCCCTGATGAATACCATTTTGTAACTCATCCGCAGAACGCGCGTTTGTGGTGGACTACCGTTTTCGATTGGTTCAATCAATACAAAAAATAATAGGGGAATAAAATGAATTACGACCCAAGAGATTTTGAAGTTCAATACGACACCGAAGAAAAAGTTGAACGCGGAAGCAAATACATTGAAGAGCGGCTCTGGAAAAAAGTTGAAAAGGAAGGAAGCCGAATAAGATTTGCCAACGACGTGAGAGCGTTATTCCGTTACATGAAAGACAAAAACGTTGCATGGTACCGCAAATCAATTGTTGTCGGCGCGCTGATTTACTTTATCAGTCCGATAGATGCCATTCCGGATTTCGCACCGTTCTTTGGATATCTTGACGATCTCGGAGTAATCACCGCAGTCATTGCGTTCATGGGAAAAGAAATTTCATCGTACTACGATTAAACAAAATTAAAATTACAAAACAGCCGAAGCCGGGATTATTAATGGATATAATTGTCAAAGAAGTAAAAACAAAAAGCGATTTAAAAAAATTTATCCGCTTCCCTTTCGAGATTTACAGAGACAATAAGTATTGGGTGCCTCCGTTGATCATGGATGATCTGAAAACTTTACGAAAGGAAACGAATCCCGCATTCGATTTTTGCGAAGCGAAATATTGGCTGGCATACAAAGACGGAAAAATTGTCGGGCGAATTGCCGGAATCATTAATCGCAAATTCAACGAAAAGTGGATTCAAAAAAGCGCGCGCTTCGGATGGTTTGATGTAATTGATAATGAAGAAGTTGCTAAAACGTTATTCAACACAGTCGAACTCTGGGCAAAGGAAAAAGGAATGACAAGTATTCACGGCCCGCTTGGATTTACAGACATGGACGGTGAGGGGCTTTTAGTTGAAGGGTTTGATGAACTTTCAACTTTCGGATCGATATACAATCATCCGTATTATCAGAAGCTCGTTGAAAAATTTGATTATCACAAAGATGTTGACTGGCTTGAGTTTTCCGTTACGCTCAATCGTACAATTCCGGAAAAAGTTTCCCGCATAGCGGAAGCTGTGGCAACTAGAGAACATTTAAAATTCTTACGTGTGAAAAAAGCAAAAGAAATTCTCCCCTACGCCCGCGACATTTTCTATTTGATCAACAACGCTTACAAAGACCTTTATGGATTTGTTGAGCTAACTGATAAACAAATTGACATGTACGTAAAAGCTTATTTCGGTTTCATAAAACCGGATTACGTTCCGG
>JAJYMU010000177.1 GCA_021786655.1 Bacteroidota bacterium | reverse complement strand
GCCATCGCTGATTATAAAGTAGCCGAGTTCGCCGCGCGGATTTTCTATGCGCGTGTAAACAGTTCCTTTCGGCGGTTTAATTCTTTTTGGAATTGCCGATTGAACGTTTCCTTCGGGAATTTGATCTATAGCTTGCTCGATTATTCTTAAACTTTGTTCCATTTCTCTAACGCGGACGTAGTACCTGTCCCAGCAGTCGCCAACTGTGCCTTGCAAACCTTTACCAACAGGAATGTCAAAATCGAATCTATCGTAAATTGAATAAGGATCGTCTCTTCGCAAATCGAATTTGATTCCGCTTCCGCGTAAAGTTGGGCCTGATGCGCCAAAATTTATTGCAGTATCAAGCGGAAGAACTCCAACGTTAGCGGTGCGTTCAATAAAAATTTTATTGTAGCTGAGAAGTTTGTCTAGTTCAACAATTGTCGGTTTGAAATGATTTACAAATTCTTTTGTTTTGCGCACGAAGTCGGGATGAATATCATGCGACAACCCGCCGACCCAAATGTAATTGTAAAGCATTCTAGCGCCGCAAGTCTCTTCAATTATGCTGAGAATGTGTTCACGATCTCGGAATAAGTAGAGGAAGGGAGTTAAAGCACCAATGTCTGCGCCGTTAGAACCAAGTGCAACTTGATGCGACGCAATTCTTTGCAGTTCCGCCATGATGACGCGGATGTACTCAACTCTTTCCGGAACTTGAATGCCCATCAACTTTTCAACAGCGAGCGCATAGCCAAAATTATTTCCGATCGAGGCTAGATAATCCAATCTATCAGTGTAAGGAACCACTTGGTTATACTGCATAGCTTCGGCATGCTTTTCGAAACATCTGTGAAGATAACCAAGGTGAGGTTTTACATTTAATACCAGTTCGCCTTCAAGTTCTAATTCGAGTCTCAACACACCGTGAGTTGAAGGGTGTTGAGGACCCATATTCAATACCATCGATTCGGTTTTCAAAGCCATCTTAATAAGGTACCTTCATTCCTTGATAAAACTCTGGATTCTTATAGTCTTTTCTTAAAGGATGAGAGCCGTCCGCCCAATCATAAGGCATTAAAATTCTTCTTAGATCAGGATGATTTAGAAAAACAATTCCAACTAAATCGTACGCTTCTCTTTCATGCCAGTCTGCGGTTTTCCAAACGTTCTCTACCGATTCAACTTTTGCATCTTCTCTTTGAGCGGAAACTTTCAAAGTAATTTTATGTTTTAGCTCAACCGAGTGGAGGTGATAATACACGCTAAGCGTTCCACTCTGGATGAATTCATAACCTTCTGCATCTTTAACTTTTGTGCCGTTAGCGTCGTCAACCCCCGAAAGACACATTAGACTATCAAACTTCAGTCCGTCAGTTTCTCTTAAATATGCACCGACCTTATGTATTTGCAGCGGATCAACGCTTATAATCGGTTCGGTTGGAGTATCTTTATCAATGCCGATTATTGCATCGCCAAATTGTTGTTTTAGAATTTCAAAAATTTCTTCTGCGTTCTTCATGCTGATTTTGTTCTCAACGATTCATTACGAATTTTATCTTGAAGCTTCATAAGTCCTTCTAAGAGTGCTTCGGGTCTCGGCGGACATCCCGGAACGTAAACATCAACGGGTATTACTCTGTCTATTCCTTTTAAAACGTGATAACCATGTTCCCAATAAGGACCGCCGCAATTTGAACAACTTCCCATAGAAATAATGTATTTGGGGTCGGGCATTTGTTCGTACAATCTTTTTATTCTTGTTGCCATTTTTAAAGTAACGGTACCGGAAATAATTATTGCGTCTGCTTGTCGCGGTGTGTTGCGCGGTATAACTCCAAATCGGTCAAAATCATAGTGGGACATTGAGGTAGCCATCATTTCAATTGCACAGCAAGCCAAACCGAAACCAAGCTGCCAGACGGATGAAAGACGAGCCCAATTTAAAAGATCTTCAACATTTGCAATTAGAATGTTGCCGTCGGAGAATTCTTTATCCAATAATCCCATAATCAAACATCACATTAGTTAAACAAAACAACATTTGAGAACTAAACTTCAGAATTCTTTTTCAGCAACTCGTCAAGTTTTGGAGGTTTGGGAGTAGGGCGCGCCCATTCCAAATCACCTTTTCGCCACTCATAAGCCATTCCCAAGCCAAGCACCAATAAGAAAATCAATCCGACCAAAAAGCCGTAAACGCCAAAATCTTTATAAGTTAACGCCCAAGGGAAGAGAAGCACAACTTCAACATCGAAGATTAGAAAAATAAGCGCAACAACATAGAATCTGATGTTAAACCTAACCCATGGCGAACCTTCTGGATTTTCACCGCATTCATAGACTTTTTGTTTTTCAAAGGTGGGTCGATTTGGTCTGATAAGCTTGTTTATGAAAAGCGTTATGATCACAAATACGATCGCGAGAATAATGAAGATCAGTACCTTGCCAAATTCCGTAAGCATAATTCTCTAAAAAAGTTGGGCAAAAAATAGCACATCAAAGTATTTTTGTCAAGAAATAGATAAAGAATTCCTAATTACACTGAAAATTTTTTGTAAATTTTTTTTGAGTAAATTGTAATTCAAAAGAATAACATTACTTTTTTATGAAAAGATTAGCACAAGTTTTAGTTATTGTAATTTTGACAACTCTCGCTTCATTTGCCCAGGCTCCTAACAAGAATTGGGTTTTGGTCATCGAAAAACAGAACACGTCTGTTTATATAGATACGGCAAATGTTCATCAGTTCGAGAACCAGATTTCGGTGTTAAGCATTACGGCTTACAAACAGCCGCAAACTATCGTCTCGGTCAACGGCGAAGCTTCGTATATAAAATCACAAATACTTTTTAACACCACTACGAAGAAATATTCAGTCATCGGCACACTTTATTATGATAAGAATTTAAAAATTGTCGGAGAAAATTCTACCGCCGGATTTTCATCCAGCGGAGATAAGTTTGAACTTCCAATTGATAACGATGACGTAATGAATGCTATCTATAACAAAGCTTATGAATTTTTTAAGCCCGAACTTGCTGCAGCTGACACAACAGCGCAAACTAGAGAGATACCGGATATCAATAGAGACACCACAAAAACACTTCCTATAAATAAGACGGAACCTTCCAAACCAACAAATGTTGAAGAGAAAAAGCCGGCGAATGAAAATGTTCAGGAGTACGATTCATCCGGAGAGACCAACCCCAAAAGCAGAATTTTCACCGACGGTAAAAAATATTCTTTTCAAGTATCTTCCTGGAAAATCAAAACCAAAGCAGAAAGCGAAGTGAAGAGACTTAAAGCAGAAGGTCATAATGCATTTCTTACCGAAGGAATTGTTCGGGGAAGTACATGGTACCGCGTTCGAATCGGGTTCTTCAATTCGCTTGAAGAGACAGAAGCTTACATGAAAAAAATGAGATGAATTTCTGCGCCGGAAATCTCGTAAGGTAATGGCAATTGACACGTCTTTAAGCATGTAATTAATTGAAAGGGTTTTACTATGAAGGCATTCGGAAGAACCGCAATTCTCTCTATAATGGTGCTGATAGTTATTGTTGTAATTCAAAATTTTAACAATTCATCCGCTCAAGAGAAAAAGAAAGACGGGCAGGTAAATTCGAAAGGGAAGAAAATGGAATTCAAAGTTGAAAAAACAGATAAAGAATGGAAAGAGACTTTAACCCCCGAACAATATCGAGTCTTGAGAGAGAAGGGAACTGAAATGCCGTTTACCGGTAAGTATTGGAATTATGACGCGAATGGTGTTTACAGATGCGCCGCATGCGGACAGATTTTATTTAAGTCGGATACAAAATTTGATGCTGGCTGCGGGTGGCCCAGCTTCTCGGATGTTGTTAACAGCAAGAATGTAATTCTTCGAGACGACAACAGCCACGGCATGCATCGCACAGAAGTAATATGCGCAAATTGCGGAAGCCATCTCGGTCACGTGTTTGATGACGGGCCGAAACCGACCGGTTTACGTTACTGCATAAATTCTGCTTCAATCAACTTTGAGAAAAAAGAGAAATAAAATTGATTTTTTCTTTTGACCGGAAACGAGTAGATTAGCGCAAGAAGTTTATCGGGATCATATATGAATAATCGTTTAATGTTTTTTCTATTTCTTTTTATAAGCGGAATCATTTTTGCGCAAAAAAATTTTCTTCTCAACTCATTAATTAAGAATGAATACGCCTTCTCAGAACGAGCGGGGGAAGTTGGAACGCGCCAATCGTTTTTAGACTTCATTGCCGATGACGGAATTTTGTTCAGACCAACGCCTGTAAACGGCAAACAGTACTTAACAGAGAACAACAAACCATCATCCGGCGTATTGAGTTGGTACCCGTCACGTGCAATTGTTTCGCGTGACGGCGATCTCGGTTTTACTTCCGGTCCATGGGAATGGAAGCGCGATAAAGACGATTCTGCTGCAGTAGCTTTCGGAAATTTTTGTACAGTCTGGCAAAGGCAATCAAATGGTGAATGGAAATTTGTAATCGATTTCGGAAACAGCAACGATAAACCGATTTCCAAAGCAAGCCCGTTGAAGTACGAGGATGAAAATGCGAACGCAGTCCACGGATTGATAAAAGGTTTGAGAAGAATCAAATCCGATGAGCTGATTTTGTTGGATAAAAAGTTTTCAGAGATGACTACCAAAATCGGTGCGGCGAACGCATACGATAAGTTTACGAATGCGGAATCGGAAATTTTGCAGAGCGGAAGTTATCCTATCGTAGGGAAGTCCAGCATTTTCAAAAATATTGGCCCGGAGAAAAAACATTAT
>JAJYMU010000049.1 GCA_021786655.1 Bacteroidota bacterium | reverse complement strand
CTTGACGAAAACAACGGATGGCAGCCGAACATAGATGACATTAGAAAAAAAATTAACAGCAAGACGCGTGGAATAATTTTAATCAATCCAAATAACCCTACCGGCTCTAATTCTTCTCCCGAAACTTTGAAACAGATTATTGATCTCGCGATTGAACATAATCTTGTAATTTTTGCCGATGAGATTTATGATAAACTTTTGATGGACGGGAAAAAACATACATCGATTGCGGCGCTCAATTCCGAAGTTCCGATGATTACGTTTGGAGGTCTTTCAAAAAATTATATGGTACCGGGATTCAGAATCGGCTGGGGAATTGTTAGCGGAAACAAATCTATTTTAAAAGATTACATCGAAGCGATCAACAAATTGCTGCGGGCGCGTTTGTCGGCAAATCATCCTGAGCAATACGGAATAGCGCCGGCGCTGCTCGGAGATCAATCGCATCTGGAAGTTGCAATGAAAAAATTAACAAGTCGGAGAAACTTAACTGTTGAAATGATGAATGCCGTTCCGGGAATTTCGTGTGTTGCACCGGAAGGAGCGTTCTATGCGTTTCCGAGACTTCACAATGTCACCGATGATGCGCACTGGACTACGCAGCTGATAAAAGAAACGGGAGTTGTTGTTGTTCCCGGCAGCGGATTCGGGCAAATGCCCGGCACGCAGCATTTCAGAATTGTATTCCTTCCGCCGGAAAATATTTTGGAGAAAGCTTACAAAGCGATAGCACGCTTCCATGAAAAGTATGTGGAGAAAATGGCAGTGAAAGTTTAGAACGAAGAACGTAGAGTGTAGAATTAAAACAGCGCTCTTCATTCTACGTTCAGCACTCTTCACTCAACGCTCATTTGATAACCAAAGTAACCTTCTCTATATTTGCTTCGCATTTTAAAACATCTAAAGACATTTCTTTTTGAAAAATATCAAGATCACACAACTGCCCAACGGAATAAAAATAATCTCCGAAAAAATAAACTACGTTAATTCTTTCTCGCTTGGATTTTGGTTTAATGTCGGCTCGCGGGATGAAACGCCGGAGAACAGCGGCATTTGTCATTTCCTTGAACACATGTTTTTTAAAGGGACGAAGAAACGCTCGGCAAGAAAAATTGCCGAAGATATTGAATCGCTCGGCGGTTATTTGAATGCGTTCACGTCAAAAGAACATACTTGTTTTTACGGAAGGGGATTAAACCGGCATCTCGAAAAAACATTTGAAGTTCTTGCCGACATGGTCCAGAATTCCGTGTTCAATTCAAAAGAGATTGAGAAAGAATCCAAGGTTGTAATTGACGAATTGTACGACATCGAGGATTCACCGGAAGAATTAATATTTGACAAATTTGAAAGCAATGTATTTGCCGGCAACTCACTTGGCATGCCGATCATCGGCACGGAAAAAAATCTGCGGTCGTTCAAACAAAAAGATCTTTTCAACTTCGTAAAAGAGAATTACACTGCCGATAGATTCTTCATTGTTGCGTCCGGCAATATCGAACACAATGATTTGATCAAATACGCAAAAAAATATGTCGCAAAGAAATTCAAACTTGAGAATAACAAGAAGCGCGATCTGGTAATCACTCCGACCACTGATCTTTATGTCGAAAAAGATACTCAGCAAGTTCATTACATTTTGGGAAAGCCGACATACGGAATCAAAGAGAAAAAAAGAAACGCCGTGAGTGTTCTCTCTCATATCTTGGGAGAAGGGAGCAGTTCGCGCATGTTTCAGAAAATCCGTGAAGAGCACGGGATCGGATACCAGATAAATACTTTTGTCAATTCCTTTTTTGATATTTCAACGTTCGGAGTTTATTTATCAACCAACGATAAGTCCGTTCATAAAGCCGAGGATTTGATATTTGAAGAACTGGAAAAAATCAAAAAGAAAAAAGTTGGACAAATTGAATTAAGCCGCGCAAAAGAATATCTGATCGGAAGTATGCTGATGAGTTTGGAAAGCACTACTAATAGAATGTTGAGATTGGCTCAATCGGTAATCTATTTTGGAAAGATTAAGTCTGTGGAAGAAACAGTTAAGGATATTCAAGCGGTATCGCCGGAAGAAATCAGAAATTTATCTAACGAAATATTTGAAAATGGTACTCTAACAAGAGTAATTTTGTCTTCGAAAAATTTACTTCTTCAGAAAGTTGCCTAAGGATAGCAAAAATGCCGACATTGACTGTTGACGGAAAGCAAATCGAATTTAAACAAGGCCAAACAGTAATTGAAGCCGCAAGAAATGCCGGGATAGACATTCCACATTTCTGCTGGCATCCGAGTTTATCGATCTCCGGTAACTGCCGTGTATGTTTAGTCGAAATTGAAAAAATGCCGAAGCTTGCGATCGCGTGTTCAACTTATGCCGCCGATGGAATGGTAGTTCAAACACATTCTCAGAAAGCCGATGAAGCTAGAAACGCTGTGATGGAATTTATTCTTATCAATCATCCGCTCGATTGCCCGATCTGCGATGAAGCCGGCGAATGTAAACTTCAAGAATACGCATACGCAAACGGGTCAGGCGAGAGTCGGTTTGAAGAAATTAAAGTAAGAAAAGATAAACGCGTTCAGCTTGGTCCTTACATAAAATTTGACGGCGAACGCTGCATATCGTGCTCACGCTGCATCCGTTTCTCTGATGAAATTGCAAAACAAAATCAGCTCACGTTTGTTCAGCGCGGAGATCATGTAACGATCACAACTTTCCCCGGCGAGTCGTTTGATAATCCATACACATTAAACACAACCGACATTTGTCCGGTTGGCGCGCTAACAAATCAAGATTTTAGATTTAAGTCGCGTGTATGGGAAATGTCTAAAACAGATTCCGTTTGCATCGGATGTGCGCGCGGATGCAATACCGAAATTTGGGTTCGCAATAACCAGATCCTCAGATTAACTCCACGACACAATGAAGAAGTAAACAATTATTGGATGTGCGACAAAGGACGATTGGAAACTTTCAAAAATGTAAATGCAGATGACAGAATTGACGGCGCATATATTAGAAAAGAAGGGCAGCTTCAAAAAACCGAATGGGATGACGCGATAAAAATTGCCACGAGGAAAATCAAAGAATTTAAGAGCGGCGAAATCGCTTTCATTGGTTCCGCTTACGGAACATGTGAAGATAATTATGCGATGGTAAAACTTGCCAAAGCGCTTGGCGTTACAAGTATCGATTTCTCGAAACATGTTGTTGAAGGCGATCAAGACGATATTTTGATCAGAGAAGATAAAACGCCGAATTCTTTAGGCGCTGAATTAGTTGGAGTAAAACCTTCTTCCGGCGGAATGCGTCTCGAAGGAATTTTGAGAGCGATCAAAGATGGAAAGATAAAAGCGCTTTATGTTATGGAAGATGATCCGGCATCGTTCAGCGAAGAATTTGAACAAGCAATTAGCAAACTTGATCTATTGATCGTTCATGCAACGAATCAAAATAAAACTACGGCATTAGCAGATGTTGTTTTCGGTGTGTCGGCGTATGCGGAAAAGAACGGAACGTTTGTGAATTTCCAAGGAAGAGTTCAGCGTATTCGTCCGGCAGTATCAACTACTGAAATGGATAGAGCTATTGACGGAATGAACATGAGCCGCTGGGACAAATTCGGAACGAAGTTCGACCGCTGGATGCAAGGGCATAAATACGATGCAAAACCAAGCTGGAAAATTTTTACATCTCTTTCTGCACAGCTTGGACATAAATTCAAATATGAAATGGCAGAAAATGTTTTTGCGGAGATTTCAAATTCTGTTGAAGCGTTCAAAGGTTTGGATTACGATGATGTTGGTGAGCTAGGGGCTCAATTAAGAATAAATCAGAATGTATTGTCACTCTGAATCCCGACTTGTCGGGATTGAGAACGACAGTCAACATAATTTAACCGGAGTTCGACTTAATGAACATTTGGGAAATCATAATTATCTCGCTGATTAAAATTGTAATTGCAATTGTAGCCATGCTGCTTACGGTTGCATATCTCGTTTACTTTGAAAGAAAGATTAGCGCGTGGGTACAAAACAGAGTCGGTCCTAATCGTGTCGGTCCGTTAGGATTGCTTCAGCCCTTTGCAGATGTTTTTAAATTATTATTGAAAGAAGATATTGTGCCGACGGCTTCCAACAAAGTGCTTCACACTTTGGCTCCGTTCATTGCTGTATTTGTTGGATTCGCAACATACGCCGTAATTCCGATTGGTCCTCCGATAGAACTTTTCGGTTACAAAATTAATTTGTTCATGGCTGACGTTAACATTGGAATTCTTTACGTGCTCGCGTTAACATCACTTGGAGTTTATGGAATTACATTTGCCGGCTGGTCATCTGGAAGTAAATATTCTTTACTTGGTGGAATCCGTTCTTCGGCTCAAATGATTTCGTACGAAGTCTCAATGGGTTTTTCAATAGCCGGAGTTTTATTGTTGTCGCAATCATTAAGTCCGGTGCAAATCGTTGCCGCTCAATACGGCTGGATGTGGAACGCAATTGTTCAGCCGATAGGATTCATCACGTTCGTCGTTTCTGCATTTGCAGAAACAAATAGGTTGCCGTTCGATTTACCTGAAGCCGAACCTGAACTCGTCGGCGGTTATCACACCGAATACAGTTCGTTCAAGTTTGCCGGATTCTTTCTTGCCGAGTACGCCAACATGATTATCGCAAGCGCGATGATCGTTACACTTTATCTCGGCGGTTGGCAAGTTCCTTACATTGATAAATTAGGATTGGGAGTTACAGTTACGACCTTGATTCAAATTGCATCATTCTTTGTTAAGAGTGCCGCAATACTATTT
>JAJYMU010000386.1 GCA_021786655.1 Bacteroidota bacterium | reverse complement strand
TTCCGATCTAACGCTTGCTCGAATTTCTGAATTGTTGGTCCCTGAGTAAGCCAATCTGATTTAAGCGCTGCAGTGACTGCTTTTATATCTGATGCGTCTATAGTTTGGTGACCATAGGAATAAATTTTGGTTATTGGTTGTTGGTTATTCGTTATTGGTGATCTCTTATTCATGAAAAACCGGTTATTTGTTTCTCAAAGAGTTAATTAATGCATTGATTTTCTTGCCAAGCAAATCATATCTATCGTTAAAGTCTTCATAAACATCTGGCGCGAGATAATTCAAATCCTTTGAAAGAAGAAGTAGATATTTGGATTCCTCAATCGATCCGCGAGCAATCACAAGAAAATTTATAAACTCTTTTTTTGTGTAACGCCCCATACCTTCAGCAATGTTGGTTGGTACCGAGGATGTAGCTCTTAAAAGTTGTGAGGTTAAACGATACTCTTCCTTTTTGGGAAAGCTTTCAGATATTTTATAAATATTCAAAACAAGTTGATGTGACAAATTCCAAATTTCTAAATCTCTGAATGAATTAATTTTAACCATTTCACCCTTCAATAACTAACAACTAATAACCAACAACAGCACTGGTAATTAACTTGCGAAGCTCTTCAACACTTAAAAACCACGGATTTGTTCCGCTGTTGTACTTGAAACCGAACTCACAAAATTTGCCTGGTTTGCCGTTGCTTGTGGTTCTAAATTTTTCGGTGTCCCAAAGTCTGAATTGTGGATTATCTCCAATCTGAGAAGAGGGAAGAATCACAAAGTAATCGTCGAACTCAATTGTGTTGATTGCATCCGCTTCAGTTATCATTTCTTCGTGAATTTTTTCACCGGGACGAACACCCACAATTTCAATTTTGCATTCCGGCGCAATCGCTTTTGCTAAATCTAAAATTTTGAACGATGGAATTTTCGGAACAAACAATTCACCGCCCCACATTCGTTCAAAAGATTTCAAAACTAAATCAACACCTTCTTGAAGCGTGATATTGAAGCGCGTCATTTTCTCGTCTGTAATTGGTAGAACACCGGATTTTTTCTTTTCGAGGAAAAACGGAATTACCGATCCGCGGCTTCCCATAACGTTTCCGTAACGAACCACGGAAAATTTTATATCGTGTTTGCCTTTGTAATGATTAGCGGCGGTAAAAAGTTTATCTGAGGTCAGTTTAGTTGCGCCGTACAAATTGATTGGTGCGGCAGCTTTATCGGTGCTGAGTGCAATAACTTTTTTTACTCCGCATAGTATGCATGCATCAATAACATTTTGTCCGCCGATGATGTTTGTTTTCACAGCTTCGAACGGATTGTATTCCGCTGCGGGTACTTGTTTAAGAGCGGCAGCATGAATCACATAGTCAACTCCCTCCATGGCGCGGGCTAACCTTTTTTCGTCGCGCACATCGCCGATGAAGTAGCGCATCAAAACACCGTCTTTCTTGAAACGAGGTTCCTGCTGCATTTCAAATTGCTTCAATTCATCTCGGCTGTATATAATTATTTTTTTTGGATTGAACCGTTTTAAAACAGTTTCGATAAACTTCTTGCCGAATGATCCTGTGCCGCCCGTTACAAGAATGGTTTTCCCGTCCATAATTCCTCATGTTTAACTAAGGACAAATTTATGAAAATTCTCATTCTGTTTGGTCTGAATTTATCTGGTTGAGTGGAAATCCCATCAATGTTGACGACTGACTTTTCAATTCTTATGCTGCGAATCAAAATAACTCTTAAATGTCCTATGGGTTTGATTCAATATCGATTTCCAAAAAAAAGATGTATCAAATGAACTTATGCTCAAAATCACCTATTATATATAACCCGATCAATTTGCTCTTACTGTTTTAGAGTGTCTATAGATGTATAATCTATGGGTGCGTTTAAACTTTTTATGATAAGTCTCTTTCTACCAAAGGTAACATTGAACTCTTCCGTGGCGGGCGAATAAATAAAAAGGCGGTTCTCATTTATAACAGTAAGGATTTTTACTTTAGATTACTTTGTAAGAAAACCAATCACTAAACAGAATTTATTGAACGAAACATTTGCACTTTCGAAATTGCTAAACTTTTTATTTCTAGTTATACAAGGTCGGTACTATTTTTTGTACTACTCGATTATTTAAATCGATAGTCAGCCGGTATATTCACTTATTGCCGGCCGACTATTAATTGTATTTCCACTTTACTTGGGTATCAATGGATATTATTTTATTAACAACATTTTCTTTGTATCAGCGAATGATTCTGCTGTAAGGCGATAAATGTATACTCCGCTAGGGAAATTATTCGCGTCAAATAAAACCTCGTGGCTGCCAGCAGACTCTTGAGCATTCACTAAAACTTTAACTTCCCTTCCAATAATGTCGAACACTTTCAATGTCACAAAACTACTTCTCGGCAATTCGTATTTTATTTTTGTAGTTGGATTAAAGGGGTTTGGATAATTTTGCATAACAGCAAAATTTGCGGGAACTTCATTATTTGGAGCAGCCCCGGAGATTTCATCAAATTTCATTACCGCGAGTCGTCCAGAATTTCCCCAATCTCTATAGGCAACGTAAGGTGTCGAGCCATTAAATACTAAAGAAATGTAATCTACTTGACCGGCAGAAAATCCTGGATAACCAACCTTCACCCAATGATAACCATCATATTTCATAACAGTAGCTCCACCGAAATTCACTTTATCTGAGTATGCTACATAAGGCGTTGTTCCATTAAAGGCTAAGGAAGTGTAACTAGTTCCGCCGGCAGAAAACCATGGGTAGCCAACAATTTCCCAATCGGCTCCATTATATTTCATTACTATTGCTTTACCAGAGTTCGATTCATCGGTAAAAGCTACATAAGGTGTAGAACTGTTAATTGCCAAAGACGTATAGTATGCACTTCCTTCAGAAAAACCTGGTGAACCGATATTTATCCAATTATTCCCATCATATTTCATCACCGTAGCTTTGCCGTTATTTCCCAAGTCTCGATATGCTATGTATGGTGTTGTCCTGTCGAATACGAGAGAAATATAACTTGCTTCGCCTTCGGAAAAACCTGGTGAGCCGACATTTATCCAATTATTCCCATCATATCTCATCACTGTTGCTTTGTATGAATTCGTCACATCCATAAAAGCTACATAAGGTGTCGATCCATTAAATGCTAAAGAAATATAATATGCACTCCCGTCAGAAAAACCTGGCGAACCAACATTTACCCAACTTGTTCCATCAAATTTCATAACGGTCGCTTTAAGAGAGTTTCCCCAGTCCTGGTAAGCAACGTAAGGTGTTGATGAACAAACCGCCATGGAAATATAATCTGCTTCACAGGCAGAAAAAGCCTGAGAACCAACATACGTCCAACTTGTTCCATTAAATTTGATTACCGTCGCTTTGCCGGAATTCACTTCATCTGTAAATGCTACATAAGGCATTGTTCCATTGAATGCGAAGGAAGTATAAGATGCCGTACCTGCTGAAAACACCGGTTCTCCGATAATCTCCCAATTATTGCCTGTGTACTTCATTGCGGTTGCTTTGCCGGAATTGGATTGATCTGAGTAAGCTACATAAGGAGTAGTTCCACTAAATATTAATTGAGTATAATAAGAACTGCCTGTGGAAAAACCGGTTTGGCCAACACTTACCCAATTTGTTCCATCGAATTTCTTTACAGTTAATTTACCAGAGTTTACCTGATCTGAATAAGCCACATAAGGAGTATTGCCATTAAATGCTAATGATGTAAAGACTACCCAACCATCAGAAAATCCTGGCGAACCGACATACACCCAATTGTTTCCGTCATATTTCATTACAGTTGCTTTGGTTGCATTTCCATAATCTTCAAACGCCACATAAGGAGTCGAATCCTTAATTACCAGAGAAATATAATCGGCTTCGCTGGATGAGAAACCGATTGGTCCAACACTCACCCAATTATTTCCGTCAAATTTCATTACGGTTGCTTTACTATCATTTCCCAAATCGCGATACGATATATAGGGCGTTATTCCGTTGAATGCTAATTGTGTATAGTATACTTTGCCGAACGAGAATCCTGGCGAACCAACATAAATCCAATTATTTCCATCATATTTCATTACAGTTGCTTTAGAGGAATTCTGTTCATCCATAAAAGCTACGTAAGGTGTTTCACCGTTAAATGCAATATTAGTATAATATGCAGCCCCGGCAGAAAAACCAGGTGAACCGACATTGATCCAATTTGTTCCATCGAATTTCATCACAGTAACAGCGCCGTAATTTCCCCAATCCTGAAAAGCAATATAGAGAGTAGTATCTTTCGTTGTTAAAGAAATATAATCGGCCTCACCCGCAGAAAAACCCGGCGAACCAACAGTTACCCAGCTATTTCCGACATATTTAATTACAGTTGCACGGCTATAATTATTAAAATCAGTATAAGCTGCGCATGGTGTTGTTCCCTTCATTACAAATGATGTAAACGAAGCAGTTCCCGGAGTAAATCCGATATAGCCAACATTGTTCCAGTATTGCGAATACGATACAATAGTAAAGCTAAAGAGAAAGAATAAAATAGTTTTTTTCATTGGGACCACCCCATAAATTAGTTATAAATAATTTCCTGCTTGCAGTGGGCTATTGAAGATTTTACGAATATTTTTATTACGCATGAAATTTTAAATGACTCTAAAATCTTTTTGTTGAACTTCCCTTCGTGTTCATCTGATTTAACTGACTCTTTTATATAATTTATTATTTTTTTAACAGAAATGCCGTACCATTCCTTAGCACCTTTTTAGTTTATATAAAAACTATTT
>JAJYMU010000245.1 GCA_021786655.1 Bacteroidota bacterium | reverse complement strand
GTTTATATCTCTGGCTGTGAGTATTATTATTTCTTATTTAATATCACAAAAAATTTCAAAATCATTAAAGACTCTGACGGACGCTGCGGAAAAAATGACTGCCGGAGATTCAAATGTACAAATCAGAGTTGACTCGAAGGATGAATTTGGTACTCTTGCTAAGGCATTTAACACTATGACCGAGAAAATAGCGCTTCAAATTCAATACCTGGATAATATTCCCAGCCCCGTAATGGTGATAGACAAAGATTTCAATATTCAGTATATGAATGGAGCCGGCGCTAAAGTTGTTGGTGCAGAACAAAAAAGTTTAATTGGGAAAAAATGTTACGATCATTTTAAGACCGGGCATTGTAGAACAGATAATTGCGCTTTGTTCAAAGCGATGAAAAACGACAACGTTTTTATGGAAGAAACTATCGCTCATCCTAACGGAAAGGAATTGCCGATACTTTATGTTGGCGCACCGGTAAAGAATAGAGAAGGACAAATAATCGGCGCGTTGGAATCTGTTACCGATGTAAAGGATATGAAGGAGATGCAAAATTACTTAACACGTTCTACGCAGAATTTGTTACAAGCTATGGTTGAATTTTCCAACGGCAACCTGACCGTATCGGTTACTCCCGAAAAGGAAAATGATGATATTGCAAAATTGTTTGTTGGGTTTAACCATTCGGTCCAAAATATCAAAAGCATAATTGTGAATGTGATTGAAGCCGTTCAAGCGACTGCAAGCGCCAGCAACGAAATATCCGCAAGCACGGAAGAATTGGCATCCGGCGCTCAGGAACAAAGCGCTCAAACCTCGGAGATTGCGTCGGCGGTGAACCAAATGGCTGCTGCAATAATTCAAACCTCAAAACATGCCGGCAATGTTATGGATAACGCAAACTTATCCGTAGCTAGTGCGCACGACGGCAATTCGGTTGTTCAAAACACAATTGACGGGATGACGAAAATTGCAACTGTGGTTGACAAAGCCGCAAATACTGTTCAGGAGCTTGGAAAAGGCAGCGAACAGATCGGTGAAATTATACAGGTGATAGATGATATTGCCGACCAGACAAATTTGCTTGCGCTTAATGCAGCAATCGAAGCAGCAAGGGCCGGAGAGCAGGGAAGAGGTTTCGCTGTTGTTGCAGATGAAGTTCGTAAGTTAGCCGAACGCACAACTAAGGCAACAAAAGAAATTGCAGTGATGATTAAGAGAATTCAGAACGATACTAAAGAAGCGGTAACCTCGATGAATGAAGGAACCAAAGAAGTTGAAGCCGGAAAAGAATTGGCAAAAAAAGCCGGCAGCGCGCTTCGTCAAATAATCGACGGTGCGGGCAAGGTCTCCAATATCGCTTCTCAAGTTGCAGCCGCCAGCGAGGAACAATCAGCTACTGCCGAACAAATTACAAAGAACATCGAATCGATCAGCAGCGTTACACATCAATCTGCATCCGGTACACAGCAGATAGCGAGAGCCGCAGAAGATTTGAGCAGACTAACGGATAATCTGCATAAACTGATTTCTCAATTCACAATCGATTCATCAAAAACCAACAGCATGAGCGATTACGCGGTTAGAACAAATGGCAAGTTAGTATTGCAATAAATCATAAACGTATTGGAACAAAACAATAAGAGTCCGGAAAATTTTCGGACTCTTTTTTTGTTGTTCACATATTGAATATTAGCTTCAGCTAATTTGTTTGATCAAATTGAGGAGTACTCTCTTATCAAACGGCTTTGGAAGATAATTGGTAAATCCCTTCATCAAAAAATCTCTTTTGTGGGCTGCAGAAGCATAACCGGTTAAGGCGACTGCCGGAGTATTTTTATATTGATCAAGCTGTCGAATCTGTTCTAAAACTTCTATTCCGTTCATGCCTTGACCGAGATTTATGTCTATCAATAATATATCGAAGTTTTGGTCGGCAACATGTTTAAGAGCGGTGTTTCCGTCCCTTGCATAAGTAACTTTGGCAACGGAAGCGAGAAACCTTTCGACTACTTCGATATTCAGCGGGTTATCTTCGACGAGAAGAATATTCAGTTCTTTCTCTCTTGAACTCAAATCATTTGAGAATGATAATGCCGGACTCATACCAAAAAATTCTTTCCCTGTTTTGCCGGATTCAAAATGATAGAGCGGAAGCATGATGGAAAATGTTGAACCCTTGCCGTATTCGCTGTGCACTTTAATTTCAGCATTGATGAGCTTCGCCATTTTACTTGCAAGTGTTAACCCTAATCCCAGCCCTTCAAAATCACGCCGGAATCCTTCGCTCAACTGACGGAATTCACGGAAAATAATTTTTTGTTCATCTTTCCGAATTCCAATTCCGGTATCTTCTACATCAATTACCGTTACCTCGTTTCCGTTAAACCGTTTTGCTTTTCTAAGACTTATTCTAATTCCGCCTCTGGCGGTATATTTTATTGCGTTATCGATAATGTGAGAAGTGATTTTTGTTAATAAATTCTCATCCGTCCTAACAAGAAGTTTGTCCTCGGTCAAATTCAGATTGAACGTTAGAGACTTTTCTTTTGCCTGCGATTCGTAAAGAGATTTTATCTGATGACAGAAATACGTCAGATCAATTTCCGAATGATTGATGATATATTCTTCGTTTTCCATTTCGGTCAAACTTAAGATCGAATTAAGAGTATTCATTAACCGTTTGCCCGATCTGTAGATTTTGTCAACCATCATTTTATGTTCATCGTTGCTTACTTCTTCTTTCAGCAATTGTGTGAAGCCGAGAATTCCGTTCAACGGGGTTCTGAACTCGTGAGACATGTTGGCAAGAAGCGAAGATTTTATTTTGCTGGCTTCTTCGGCTTCCTCTTTCGATTTTATTAATTCGGCTTCAATTTTTTTACGTTCGGTAATGTCTTCCTTCACGGCAAGAAAGTGTGTGATCTCTCCTTTATCATTCTTTATCGGCGATATTGATAAAAATTCCCAATACAGCTCACCGGATTTTCGTTTGTTGATCAACTCGCCGCGCCATTCGTTGCCGGCAAGAATTGTATCCCACATGTTTTGGTAAGATTCCTCCGGCTGCTTATCGGATTTTAATATTCTAGGATTTTTTCCCAACGATTCGTTGAGTTCAAAACCGGACATTTCCGAAAATTTTTGGTTGGCATATTCAATGTGTCCGTATTTATCTGTAATGACTATAGCCGCAGAACTTTGCTCGACAGCTCTCGAAAGTTTTCGCAACTGCTCATTTGCGGCTTTCATTTTTGTGATGTCGTGAATAATTGATTGAAATGCCAATGAGTTGCCTAACATAAACGGAACTGAAAGGATTTCGGCATTTATAACTTCGCCGTTAAGACGAATTAACTTTTCTTCAACAGGAGAAGTTGGTTTTCCCGTTGATGCGGCATCTTTCAAGCGTTTAATCGCAAAGTCTCTGAAATCCGGATGGATGAATGTTAAAACGTCTTTTCCAACTATTTCATCCGGAGTTTCTGCGCCAATCAATTTCAGCGACTCGGGATTTACGTAAATAAGTTTGCCGTTTTGATGTATAGCAATGGCAAAGGGTGAATATTCAACAGTCAACCTGTATCGTTCTTGACTTTCGCGGAGCGCAATTTCCGCAGCCTTTCGTTCCGTAATATCTCTTGCAACTACTTGAACTGCTTTTTCACCCTGGTAGTCAACTAAAGTGGACGAGATTTCAGTGAATATCAATTTGCCGTCCGGCTTCACGGCTTTTATTTCCGAAATGATTGCGGCATCCACTCCGTTCATCAAGTTTTGGTAATCTTTTACCGCAATCTTTTTTGAATCTTCATGAATATATTTTAATATGTCTTTCTCTTTAAGGTCTTCGATGGAATTAACTTCGAACATTTTTAACGTAGCGTTATTGGCAAATAAAACAGTGCCGTTTCTGTAAACAAAAATTGCCTCCGGTGATGATTCGACTAGTTTTCTATATCTTATCTCGCTTTCCCGTAGTTTATCTTCAATTGCAATCCGCTGGGCAATTTCATCCTGCAAGTTCTTAACAGCATTTTCAATTTGGGTTGTTCTTTCCTGAACGCGCAGTTCAAGCTCGCAGTTTACGGACTGGAGTTCCAGCTCAACCTTTTTGTGTTCTGTAATATCGCGTATGGATCCGTAATATTTTTCAATCCTTTTCTTTTTGTGATCGAACACCGGATAAAAAATTGTGCCCAACCAGCAAATTTCTCCGTCACCTTTGAATATTCTGATTTCGTATTGACCTTCTTTGCCTTGATTAATGTTTCCGACTATGCGCTGTCTTAACGAATGATCGTCGAGATGAATATGTTTTTTCCAATGCGTGTCATGTATAAGTTCTTCAAACGGAAATCCCATCTCTTCTTCGAATCCGGGTGAGATCCAATCTAATTCTCTTGTACCGTTTTCGTTGATGTTGACCGAAAAGGAGAAATCCGTCGATACTTCGGAAATAATTCTGTATCGTTCTTCACTAACCGACAAAGATGCCTGGATCTTCTCCCGTTCTTCAATCTCAGTTTCAAGATGATTTATAATCGAATTTAGCTCTTCTGTTTTTCCCTCATACACATTCCCGTCATTATTCTTTTGGGAATAGTTCCGTTTAACATTTGTCCCGGTTTTCTTTTCTTGAATGGCCCCTTTTTTTGTTTTCTCTTTTTTTGAAACTGATAAGTTCGCCCGTCTCATCAAGAACCCTGTCTTATTTGATGAATGGAAATGTCATTCATTTTTGTTAATAAAAAATTTTCGGCTTCTAGTCATGAATTTATCTCTATTGCGGAATTCTGAAATGGAAATTGGTACCTTTCCC
>JAJYMU010000349.1 GCA_021786655.1 Bacteroidota bacterium | reverse complement strand
TCCGGAAACTTGAACGTTCGGATTTGTTTTTCTATTGCCGAAAATTATCTGCTTGCCAAAAGTCCACTGCTCTGCGCCAACGAATTTAGCATCAGTAAGTTTTTCTTTCAGCTTCTGGTACTCTTCGAGAGTTATATCAGGGCGGTTGCGATACTTTGCACGTTCTGCCGGTCCGCCGGTATTGATTGCCGGCCATTTCTGAATTTGAAATGTGCTCTGGTCCAATCCGGAAACTCCTTCTTCAATACTTTTCTGAAGCATCTCGATAACGGTACTAATCGCGATGATTGAAAAAATCCCAACCACGATTCCAAGAATTGTCAAGATTGATCTTAACCGGTTTGTTTTAAGAGAAGTGAAGGCAACTTTTATTACTTCAAGAATTTTCATTATTCATACCTCAAAGCTTCAACAGGATCCAGCTTAGCCGCTGAGTAAGCCGGTGCAAATCCGGAGATAACGCCGGTTAAGATTGAAATTACTACGGCTAGAACAAAGGCGTCTATCTGTATTGACGTCGGCAGAAATTGATTTATAACCAGACTGAGAATTATCGCGAGTATCAATCCGATCATTCCTCCAAGCAGACAAATAATAGCGGATTCGGAAATAAACTGAGTAAGAATCGTTCTTCTCTTTGCGCCGATGGCTTTACGAATTCCAATTTCACGCGTTCTCTCTTTTACGGAGACGAACATAATATTCATAATTCCGATTGCGCCGACAAATAAAGACAGCCCAGTAATGAAAAGACCGGCTATTTGAATTACTCCAATAGTTTTATCGATTTGATTTAGCAGAGCTTCCTGTTGATTGATGGAGAAATCGTTCGCTTGATCGTATCGCAATCCACGCACGCGTCTCATTATGCCAATTGCTTCTTCTTTTACTTCATTAACCATTTGACTATTGGGAGCTCGCACGTTAAATGTTACGCTTCGGAATGATTGATTCTGAAAAAACTTGAATACATTTTGAATTGGTATGAATGCCTGGTTATCTGGATTAAAATTTCCCATAACCCAGCTACCCTGTTCAGCGAGAACACCAACTACTTTGAATTTGTGTCCTTTGATTTTAACTTCTTGATTCAAAGCATCGCCGCGTGGGAATAACTTCTTTGCAACCTCGCTGCCCAGAACTACAACTTGTCTTCCGCCGGAACTTTCCAACTCATTGAAAAACCTTCCTGCGTCAAAGTTAAGATTCGTTGTGTTGATATAATCCGAATTGGTTCCCTGCACAAGAATGAATTCCACAGTCCGCTCTTTGTACTTTATAGTCTGAGTACTCCAAACAGTAGGTGCCGAGGCTACCGGAAGTTTTGCCAGCTCTTTATACTTGGTGTAATCTTCCATCGTAAGGTTTCTGCGATTGCGAAGTTCCCACCACGGAATGTCGTTGTTGAACCATTCCCATTTGTCGATGTAGAGATTATCGGAACCCATAGATGCAACCCCCTTTTGAAATGCGGAATCAATTCCTTTTATCGCAGTTGACATGAGAACAACCGAAGTTACGCCGATAACAATTCCAAGAGTAGTTAAGACTGCTCTTATTTTGTTAGCGCGGATTGCTCTAAAAGAAATTGATAATCCTTCTCTCAATTCAAAAAGAAAGTTTTTCATTTAACGCCTTATATTTTTGATGCGCCGTTCTTTTTCGGGATGTAACGGTTGGCTACCGTTTCGTCCTTCTCAATTAATCCGTCACGAATTCTTAAAATTCTTTTAGCATGTTCTGCAATATATTCTTCATGCGTAACCAAGATTATTGTGTTGCCCAGTTCAAATATGTCATTAAAGAGCGCCATAATATCCTCGCCGGTCTTAGTATCAAGATTACCGGTCGGTTCATCTGCCAGAATGATTGATGGTCGCGTAACAAGTGCTCGCGCAATTGCAACACGCTGTCTTTGTCCGCCGGAAAGTTCGTTCGGCTTATGATGGATACGATCAGCTAAACCAACGTGTTCTAATGCTTCACGCGCACGGTCTTTTCTTTCGCTTCCCGGAACACCAGCGTATATCAATGGAAGTTCAACATTATGAAGTGCATCGGATCGCGCAAGCAAGTTAAATGTCTGAAATACAAATCCTATTTCTTTATTTCTGATCTTCGCCAATTCGTTATCATTCATCTGACTGACATTGACACCGGTGAAATCATAAATTCCGTGAGTCGGCGTATCAAGACAACCAAGAATATTCATCAGCGTCGATTTTCCTGAACCCGATGGTCCCATGATTGCAACGTATTCATTCTTATTAATTTGCAGCGATACATCCCTAAGAGCATGAACTTCCTCGGAACCGACTTGATAAATCTTGGCTATATGTTCAATATTAATAATGTTCATTGTCTTTCCGTTGTTTGTTAGTTTATTTAGATCCTGGTGCCGACCCGCTTCGCTTTGACTGAACGGATATTTTTGATCCATCCTCCAAATCCTTGGAGATGGCTCTATATGGACCGCTAACAACTTCTTCGGTGCCTTTCAGGCCGCTTTCCACTTCAATGTATGTATCGTCGCTAATGCCGGTTTTAACTTCCATCATTTTTGCTTTGCCGTTATCAACAACAAAGACAACTTCTTTTGGTTTATTGCTTTTCACGGTTTTGTTATTCTGCTGCGCAACTTGACCGCTTTGCTCTGGTGCAGCCATTTTTGCTTTATCAACTCTCGCAGTTACACTTTGAATTGGTATAGCCAAAACATTTTGTTTGGTTTCGGTTAGAATGTCTCCGTCGCAAGACATACCCGGACGGATGTTGTTATCGGGACTAACCAAAAGTATCTTCACTTCAAAATTAACAACTTGATCTTGCGTTCCGGCGCCTTTTGTTATTGCGCTGTTGCCGATTTGAGTTACAACTCCTTTGAAAGTTCTGTCTCTAAAAGCGTCAATATGAATTTTTGCGCTGTCACCATTTGCAATCAGAACAACATCGTTTTCATCTACATCAACTGTCGCTTCAATCTGGCGCAAGTCCGATACGGTTAGCATTTCGGTTCCGGGACTAAAATTGCTTCCCAAAACTCTCTGAGCGAGATCGACATCAAGTTTTGTAACAACCCCATCCATCGGCGCAGTTACAACAGTTTTGCCCAAATTAACCGTTGCATCTTTCAAAGAAGCTTCGGCTTGAATCACCATTGACTGCTGAGCATTGTAATTTCCCAGAGCCTGTAGGTAATTAGATTTTGCCGTTTCAAGTTCAGACTCGCTGGACAAACCTTTCTTTGCTAAATCTTGAACTCGCTTGTAATCAAGTTCCACCTTATCAAGTTGCGCTTTATTTGAAGCTAGAGACGCCCGCGCTTGATCTAGACCGGCAGCCGCACGATTTTTTTGCGCTTCATAATTATCCGGTTTTATTCTTACCAGAATCTGTCCTCTCTTAACAATGTCGCCTTCTTTAATTGGAAGACTAACAATTTCACCGGTTGCTTCTGCGCTAATCGTTACTTTGTAAACAGGATTAATTGTACCGGTGGCCGACACAATTTGCGTGATGGTTCTCTTTTCAACTTTTTCGGTTTGAACAGAAAAGATTTCTTCTTTGCTTCCACCTAAAATCACCAAAAGAATAACAACAACAAGAAGCAATCCGAGACCGCCAAATATTATAAGTTTCTTTTTCGATTTTTTACCGTTAGCCATTTTGTTTCACTCCTTGAAATAATTTATTCATATTTTTTAAAATCTAAACGACCGAGCGCATTTTGAAGATTATCATACTTGCGATAAAAATCATAAACGGCATTTATTTTATTTCTTAAAGCATCGGTATAGTCTCTGCCGGATTGAAGCACATCTAATATAGTAGCCGAACCCAGTTTATATCTTTCTTCATTAATCTTTCTGTTCTGTTCTGCCTGAGTTACTGTATTGGCAGCAACATCCAAGCTTTTTTTAGCGGCAACTAAATTCAAGTATCCTTGCTTAACATCAATTTTAATTTGTCTGTTAAGAGCGGATAAGTCTTCCTGACTATTTAAATAGCTCACATTCGCCATTTGAATTCTTGTATCGGTATTAAAATTTGAGAATATTGGTATGTTGAGTGAGAGCCCAAAATTCAAAACTTTTCTATTGAACATTTGGTTTATTTCGGCGGAACTGGAACCGTAAGAATAATTTGCCGATAGTGATGGGAAAATTCCTCCTCTCGCTATTGTGATTCCACTCTTAGCCGAGTTCACAGTTTCCAATTGACTCTTGTAATCAAATCGTGTATCCATAGCAGCATTCACCAATGTTTGCAAATCTTCAAAATCCTTCATATACGTGTCGGTATCGACTATTTTATTATCGCTAAACGGATCAACAAAAGTATATTCATCCATTACGTCCAGCGCTAAGAAGTTAAGTATGGTATTCTTAACTGCATCGAAATCATTTTGGGCTTGTATTAACTGCAACTCTGCATTACCTAATTGAACTTGAGCGGCATAAACATCTGCAAGAGCAACAGCGCCTAGTCTGTTTCTTTCTTGAACGGTCTCTGAAAATTTCTTGTAGTATTGTACATTCTCGTCACGTACTTTTAATAATTCACCGGCATTCAAAACAAGATAAAATAAATCAGTCGTTTGAAATACTAAGTTCTGTTTCTGCTTTTCAAGACTGTATTCGACTGACTTGAGATTTTCTTTTGCTTGATTTACAGATGCTATGTTTGAAAGTCCATCAAAGAGCGTAATATTGCCGCCTATGCCAAGACTGTAACTTCTATTTTCTTGGGTTGAAGGTTGAGTATTGATTGGAATACCTCCATAGAAAACCTGCTGCCCGCCTTTATCATCAACTCTTGACCAATT
>JAJYMU010000373.1 GCA_021786655.1 Bacteroidota bacterium | reverse complement strand
CAAAATTTTCTAAAACTTCTTTAACGAATTTCAAAAATTTACCGCTGAGCATTCCATCTACTAACCGGTGATCATGACTCAGCGACAAATACATCATCGGTCGTATCGAAATACTTTCGGCACCGTTTACTTCAATCACAACGGGTTTCTTAGTAACGGTACCTACACCAAGAATTGCTACTTCCGGCTGATTGATTATCGGCGTTCCAAACAATGAACCGAATACACCATAGTTCGTAATCGAAAACGTTCCGTCGGCAATATCATCCGGCACAAGTTTTTTAGTGCGTGCACGGTTGCTAATGTCTGCAATAGATTTTGCCAGTCCTCGAATATTTTTTTCGTCGGCATTTTTGATGTTCGGAACAATAAGACCGTTTGGATCAACGGCAACAGCAATACCAAGATTGATATATTTTTTCAGAACGATGTTATTACCATCGATCGATGCGTTCATGAATTGAAATTCCTTCAGTCCTTTAATCGCTGCGAAAGAAACGAAAGGCATGTAAGTTAACTTAATTCCTTCCGCGGCAAATGCTTCTCTGTTCTTCTCGATGAAATTATGAATCCTCATCATATCAACTTCTATAACCGCAGTAACATGAACTGAAGTGTCGCGGCTGTTCAGCATGTGATGCATAACCCGCTGACGATTATTATCCATAGGAATCACTTCTGTACGTTGGCCTGGAACTGTTTTCTTTGCTTCTGTGCGTGTGGTTTCTGTCTTTACAAACGATGGTCCACCGGTTTTGTTTTTATTGATGTAAGCGAGCAAATCGCTCTTCGATAAGCGTCCGCCAATTCCATTACCGGGTATTGTTTCAAGTTCGCTCATAGAAATTCCTTCAGTGCGCGCGATGTTAAGAACGAGCGGAGAATAAAATCTATTTGATGCAACTGGTTGCTGTGTCTTTACCTTTAGTTCGTGCTCTTGCCCGCCTGACAGCGAGGCAGGCTCATAATCTTGCCCGCTTCGACTTGCATCGAGCGAGGCGAGCTCTTGATCTTTCTTCGTTTCAGTCTTCGGTTTCACTATCCCCCCGCTTGTGGAAATTTTTGCAACTGAAACGCCAACTGCAACCGTTTCGTTTTCTTGATGAAGAATTTCAACCAGCGTTCCTTCGACCGGTGAAGGCACTTCGGTATCAACTTTATCGGTGCTGATTTCAAATATTATTTCGTCACGTTCAACTTTGTCGCCGACTATTTTATGCCACTTGATAATCGTTCCTTCCATCACAGACTCGCCCATCTTCGGCATCGGTATATCAATAATTTCTCCGCCGACTTGAGTAGTTGATGGAATTTCTTCTTCCTTTTTTTCGGCCGGGCTAATTTTAGCGTCACCGTTAGTTTCTAGAACCGCAACCACTGTTCCAACCTTAACGGTTTCTTGTTCAAAAACTTTGATATCAACTAGGATTCCGTTCTCCGGACTTGGAATTTCCGTGTCAACTTTATCAGTAGCTATTTCATAAATGATCTCATCCTTCTTAACCGTGTCGCCTTTTTTCTTGTGCCATTTAATGAGCGTGCCTTCGGTAATGCTTTCACCCATTTGCGGCATTACGATTTCAACTTTCATTTTCATTCTCCAAATAATTCTTAGGTTGAACTTTCCTCAACCAACTTTCATTTGTAACTGTCTCAGTATTCCAACAAATCTTTTATCGCATCGTAAATTTTGTTTCTTGTCGGAAGGACAAAATTTTCTAAAACCGGTGCGTAAGGAATCGGTGTATCGGCTCCGGCTAATCTTCTAACCGGTCCATCCAAAGATTCAAAACAGTTTTCGGAAATTCTTGCTGCGATTTCTGCACCGAATCCGGCGGTCAATGTATCTTCATGAATTACCATAACCTTGCCGGTTTTCTTCACCGATTTATAAATCGTTTCTACATCCAATGGTGCAATTGTTCGCAGATCTACGATCTCGATCGAATAACCTTCTTCTTCCAATTTCTTTGCCGCGAAGTTCGATTCATGCACCATCGCACCGTACGTGATAATCGAAACATCATTACCTTCCTTAACTACTTTTGCTTTTCCGAAAGGTACGAGATAATCCGCATCTGGTTCCGGAGTACTTGCGTAACTTTGCCGGTACAAACCTTTGTGTTCCAAAAACAGAACCGGATCGTTAATTCGAAGCGCGGTCTTCAATAAACCTTTTGCATCTGCAGAGTTTGATGGATAAGCAATCAACAATCCCGGCATGTGTGAGAAAAATCCTTCTATGTTTTGGCTGTGATACAAACCGCCGTGAATGTAACCGCCAACCGCCACGCGAATGACTGCCGGCGCTTCAAACAAATTATTCGAGCGGTAACGGTACATAACAAGCTCATCGCGGAACTGCATGAACGCCGGCCAGATGTAATCTCCGAACTGAATTTCTGCGCAAGGTTTCAAACCGGCAAGCGCCATTCCCGTTGCAACACCAACTATACTCGCTTCGGCAAGCTGCGAATTAAAAACTCTCTCATTGCCGAATGCAGTTGATAATCCTTTCGTTGCTGTGAATACGCCCCCTTTGCCATCGGCAATGTCTTCGCCAAAAACAAAAATTTTATCATTGCGGTCCATTTCTTCTTTGAGTGCATGATTGATTGCGTCAACCATTACAATCGGTTTACCCTGATGAGTAATCTTTTCGTATTCAAGTCTATCGCGCTTGCCGGATTCATCCAAAACATATCTGAGCGCGGTTTCAGCTTTCGGTTCGGGCTGCTTCAACGACCAATCGGCAGCTTCGTTCACGTGTTGAAGAATTTCTTTTTTGAATTCTTCGTAAGCAAGATTGGTTAGAATTCCTTTGCTGATGAGTTGATTGGAAAAAATTTCGATCGGATCTTTTTTCAAATCCTCTTTGAGCGATTCCGATGGACGATATTTTTTCTGGTCGTCGGATGATGAATGAGAAAGCAGTCTTACAACGTGCGCTTCAACCAACGCGGGACCTTTGCCCTGGCGCGCATACTTAAATGCCGATTGAGCAATTGCGTTGACTTGCAGAAAATCGGTTCCGTCAACTTCCAACCTTAAAAGATTTTCGTAACCGCTCATCATCTCTACCACGGACGAATTTTTTCCGCCGGCTTGATTTTCTACTGGGACAGAAATTGCCCATTTATTGTTTTGAACAACAAATACAACCGGAAGTTTTTCTCGCGAAGCCCAATTAACCGCTTCGTGAAATTCGCCTTGAGATGTTGTCCCTTCACCGCTGCTTGCATAGACAACTCCATTGATTCCCTTTTTCTTCATTGCAAGTGCAGCGCCGACTGCTTGAAGAAATTGAGTCCCAGTCGGACTCGATTGTGTCGGGATGTTTAATTCTTTTGATGTCCAGTGACAAGGCATTTGTCTTCCGCCGGTGAATGGATCATCTTCCTTGGCAAGAAACGAAAGGAAAATATCTTCAATTTTAATTCCGGCAGTGATAGAGAAACACATGTCGCGGTAATACGGGAACGCCCAGTCAATACCTTTCTTCATCGCAAGTCCGAACGCAACTTGTGTTGCTTCATGCCCGGAACCGGCGATGTGGAAAAACGCTTTCCCTTGTTTCAGAAGATTCATTACTTTGTGATCAATCGTTCGTGAAAGCGTCATCAGACGAAGGACATTCATCAATTCGTCCTTAGTCATTCCGCCGAAAGAATCTATTTTGCCCGTAGGCTTATTGCCGTTCGATTTTGTCTCAAGCACTGCTTCTTCTACTTTGCCGTTTTTTGTCATCCTAATTCCCTTTTCATTAAGATTGCAAAACAGTTTGCAGAAAATTTTCTTTATGCATTGTTTTTATTTCCGAATAACCAAAAAATTTTTTGAAGTTTGACACCAATTTCAATTTTACTTCATCCAAATCAATTTCTCTTACAAGCTCGCGTTGTAACGAAGTCACATCTTTATCTTTGATGCCGCACGGAATGATTCCGCCGAAATATGAAAGATCGGTATTCACATTGAACGCGAAACCATGCATCGTGACCCATCGGCTAACTTTAATTCCGATTGCCGCAATTTTTCTGTTCTCGATCCAGACACCGGTGTAATTGGGATTCCGTTCAGTCTTCAAACCATACTCAGCGCATGTTTGAATTATTACTTCCTCAAGTCCGCGCAAGTATGCGTGAGTATCTTCTTTCCAGTTACTCAATTTCAAAATTGGATACCCAACAATTTGTCCCGGTCCGTGGTATGTAATATCTCCGCCTCGATCAATTTCATAAACGTTTATGCCGAGTTCTTTCAACTGCTCATCGTTTGAGAGAAGATTTTCTTTATCAGCAACTTTTCCCAGCGTGTAAGTGTGCGGATGCTGAAGCAGAAACAATGTATCTTCGGTTTCATCTTTCAGTCGCTTTGCAAATGTATCGTACTGAAGATCCCATGCTTGTTTGTAATCGATCAAACCGAGATCGCAGTAATTTAAATTTCTATATGTGGATTGATTCGCCATACGCGTTTGCCGCTGCTTCCATTATTGATTCTGATAAAGTGGGATGAGCGTGAACAGTTTTAACAATCGATTCGTAAGTCGCTTCCAACGATTTCGCGATTCCGATTTCGGCGATAAGTTCAGTTGCATCGTTACCGATTATGTGAGCGCCGAGAATCTCGCCGTACTTTGCATCAAAAATAATTTTTACAAACCCGTCCCTTTCGCCCGCAGCAAATGCTTTACCGCTTGCCATGAATGGAAATTTCCCAATCTTCAATTCGTAACCGGCATCACGAGCTTTCTTTTCTGTTAGCCCGATGCTCGCAACTTGCGGTTGGCAATAAGTGCATCCCGGAATCGAGCTGTAATCAACCGGATG
>JAJYMU010000382.1 GCA_021786655.1 Bacteroidota bacterium | reverse complement strand
CGTTTGATTGAGCGCTGCTGCGAGCGCTTGAAAAAAATATTAGCATAGTTACCAAAAGAATAAAGCATAAATGGTAGATACTTCGTTTTGATATTATCAAGTGTCTGATATGTTTGATTGTTTCCATTGTTTGTTCCGTAAGTATTTATTGAATTTAACTTGAATGCCGTAACTCAAAAAAATCAATTGTCCACGGTTACGGCGCATATGCGATAAAAATTTCATCTTCTTGCTATTGTGGAAATAAAGGGAACAAATTTTTATAATTGTCCAAACTACCAATGCAATAAAGCGGAAAGTTGAAACATGGCGTCGTTATAACTGCTCGCCGCGCCAGAAAGATCTTTATAGCTTAAGATGTTTCCCTGCAGTTCTAATTTGATCCAGTCGGCGGCAGTAATATTAGAACCGAAATAAATGGTTGTTTTTTTTGTGTAATGTTCTTCGTTTGATATTGTTCCGCCGAGGTTTGCCGATATAATTTCGTTTATTTGATAATTCCCGTTCAAATCGAAATCCGTTCTGCTGCTCGATATTAACATAATTTTGTATTGTGAAATATTCAATGTCGAGCTGATTGTTATTGGTATTTCAAAACTTATGCTTTGATTTATCATATATGAACGGTTTGAAAAATCGTTCGATGTAATTCCGATTTTTGATTTCTGCAGTTGACTATTGAACGAAAATGTAGTGGAAGCGAACAAGTCGGAAATTTGATATGAATAACCGGTAGTCAGAGAAAACATATCCGAACTGTTTTCCATTTTTTGCGCTGCAATAATTGCATCGTTTTTCTGCAAATACGGAGTGTAATTTATTTGAAGGAATGGAAGTTTAGGAAAGTTAAAACCAAGGTTGATTCCGTACGAAGTTGTTTTTGTAGTTGATCGTTTCCAGTCGATTAAGTTATCGCTGTATGTTTTGAGAAACGTTTTCAATGTAATTTTTTTATTCGCTAACTTCTGATCGAAAGTAACATTATATTGAAGCTGATCCTGTCTCAAATTCGGTGCAGCGAGAGAAGTAAATCCCGGACCGATTCTTCTCGCTCCAAATTTGAAATTAGTAGAACTCGATTCGTTGTTGAATGCGAACTGTCCTTTCCAAGCATAATCGAAAGAAGTGCTGAGTTTCGGGATGATTAATTTTTTTATAAACTGAGGTACTGCATCGCTTTCATAATCAGCATCACTTAAATCTCGAGTGAACCCCGAAACGGTTCCCTCCCCGTTCAGCTCAATTAGTTTATCGAATAAAGTAAGTTTGACGTCAGTTCCGAATACAACATTTTCCTGTGCCGTTAAAGTAGATGCTGGGGAACTCGATGGGTTTAAAGGACTTCCCGCTTTTTGTGTGATTGCCGGAACAATTATTTGATCGTCCTTCATTTCCAGAAGTGTGAAAATCAAATGGGAGTTTTCTTTTTCTCCCAATCCCAAGCGGCCCGACATAAAAGTTCTTTTTAAAGATACATTATCAATTGCTTCGACGTTTTTTCCCGTTGCGAAAGCCAGGTAAAGTATTCCCGGATTGTATTCAATATTCAGGCCGTTCACAAAAATCCCGTTGACCGTCAACTCTGAATATGTTGGATAAGTTTTCCCAACTCCCAAAGTTTTGATATCCATAAAGAATTTTTCCGAACCGCTGATCAATCCGAGTTTTTTCGCTGATTCTATCGGATTGTTGGAATCCATTGATGAACCTTCGCTTGAATTTTGCGTGGAATTAGAATCGGAATTCGATATTAAACTCGATACTTTTTTTGTTACGCGATCCGTGATTTTGGATTTCAATTGGTCGAGGTCAAAATTGAATGAGACGCTGTTTATGCTTTGCCTATTCGAATTGTTCAGCGATGATAAATAAACATTCATTCCGAATGGAATATCCCAAATCGAAACTCGGGGATTGATCTCAAGAGTTTTGGTATTAGTCGGAAGCTGCGAGAACTGCGGTGCTTTGCTTCTCGATTCTTGTTTAAACTTTGCATCGCCGTATAATTTAACTATCGGCTGATCACCGGATTCATTCTGTTGCATTTTCGTAAAAAAGTTTGAACTTTTTGTTCCATAATTTTTATTCGAAAAAATCGAGAGACCGGAAGGCAATTCTGAATAATGATTTTGCCCGGTTTCGATGTATCGCTCGGCAGAGCTATTAAAATTACGCACTTGCAATTCATTTTTATCGCCGCCGGCAATTTCAAAGGCTCGTATTTCGCTTTCCTGAATTTTGGCTCCACCTATAAACACCTCGACCGACCACGCGTACTTTTTCCCCGGCATCAGTTGTTTGGCGGCAATCGGGTAACGCAGTATCGTTGCGGGAATATATGATGATTGATAATAAAGAGGGTTCGAAGACATTGCAGCAAACACCGATTGATAACCGAGAATTTCCACCAGTTTCAATCTGTAATTTACAATAGCGTTAGCCGGAACGGGAACGGGCGGCAGCCACGAGAAAACAACTTCAGGCGAACTTATTATATTTTTTATTCTTGAATTTGCTTCATTTCTTGAAAGAACATCACCAATAATTTCGTAGTTGTACGGGCTTATTAATTCCATGCGGTTAAAATTTTCTATCGAAATCATTATACAGTCGGAAGCAATTTCCTTATTTGTTGAAGCATCGTATACAAAAACACAAATGTCGTAATCACCGGAGGAAACGCTTCCCGTGTTTACCATTATTTTATCGTAGCTTTTGTTTGATTGTTTTATATTGAACGGTGCCAGATCTCTGCCAGACACAATTTTCACTCCGCGTTGAAGCGTGATTACGGATGTTGTCGCTTCAATTACAGTTCCGTGCAATGATTCTGTAGCGGTTCCTTTTAAATATACATTTGCCGGCGCATCGCCACTGTTGATTAAAGTAATTTTCCAGAACTGCTCTACTTTAAATTGATACGGAGGCGGCTGCTGAAGTTTTACGGAAAACTGGGCGTAAGTATGTATTGCAGTTATAAGTACAACTAAAAATATTTTATGTGTTTTCATTTTTATTCCCTCAAACTGAAATTATCTGATAATTGATGTAGTAACCTGGCTATAAATAATTTTTATACACCCAATTTATTTTTCGATCTTTTTTTCGAGGACGTCGCTCATTTTCGATTGACCACCCTCGACAGTTACCGCTTTTACTGCATAATAATTTTCTTTACCGGCATTAGTGTCTGTGTACGACTTATCTTTTGTTATGCCGCATTGTATCAAATTTCCTTTATCGTTCTTTTTATATATCACAAAAGAGTGATCGATTTTTAATTCTGGGTACTCCCATTTAAGAATGACGTTTTCCTTATCTGCAGTAGCCGAAAGGTTTTCAACCGGTGGGCGTAATCCTGTATCGTAAGGTTTGCCGTAAACGGGCGAAGCGTATTTCGAATAGAGCCCGCTTAAATCTTTTGCTCGCATCGAATAGTAATACGTGATGCCCGCTGTTACCGTTGTGTCTGTATATTTTGTTACCGGGGTTTTGAAAGTGAAAAGAGAGTCCCAATTCGAATTCAAATCCGTTTTTCTGTAAACGATGTGCCGTTCGACATCCTCACTGCTGCTGGGGAAAAAATGAAGCTCGATTTTCTTTTCACCAACCAATACGTTATTAAAAACGGGTGGAACGGGAGGAATTGTATCCGGCCGAACAACCGCAACCTTGTCGGAAAATTCCGACTGGTTGAAATTAAAATCCAACGCTTTAACGCGATAATAGATTTTCGGAGTTAACGAATTTAAAGTGACGGTGTCTTTAAACACGGTTTGTATTTTATTATTTAAAGAATCGTTTTTAATGAATCCTTCTGCAATAACGGAAAACTCGTGTTCCGGACCGTTGGCTTTGAAAAGTCTGTATCCCATTAAATCAGGTTCTTTATTTTTGTCAACTGTTATTGTTACAACTCCGAGCGAATCGATCAACCCGGAAATTATTTTGGGTTTTACAGGAGGTATTGAATCGATCAGCGCTGCATAAACTGGGAGGGAAGAACTGACGTTGTTTGCGGTATCAATTGCCTGAACGAGATAGTAATTGTTCCGTCCGCGGACAAAGGTTGTATCTATGAACGATCGTGTGTCCTTCGGCAGCAACCCTTTGTGAAGTATTTTGAATTCCCCTTCGTTTTTATCCGAACGCGCGACAAAAAATCCTTTTAAATCGGGAGCAGGCACCGGGTTCATTTTCCACGTAACTAAAACTTGATTCGGCTTTGTATTTTGGGGCTGTGGAAGAAATGGCTGTTCGGGCGGGGTCAAATCCCTCGGCATTCCTTCAACTTCCGCTACTTGAACTTTTTCGCCGAACAAGGTATATCCGAACAATCTATAAGTATAAATTTTGTAATTGGTCAGGTTTTTATCGGTGTATCCGTTCCGCGAATCGCCCGCGTCGGAATTACCGTCCGAATTATAAAGCGGAGCTTTATTTAATTGAGTGAATTTGTTCTCGCCCGGATTTTTCCGCTCTATTGAGTAGCCCGAAATATCGGGTGAATCCATCCATGCAATTGATAATTCGGTATCTCCCAGTTTTACGTTTACCGGAACATTGTATTCATTTTGTTTTTTCTCGGCTGAAATTTTTAAATCGACTGAAACTATTTGGTAAATATCCGATTTGCCGATCGGAAGGATGCGGTACAAATATGTTTTTCCTTTTTCGGCAGTATTGTCTGTATAACTCAAACCGAGTGCTTCCGCAGCTTTAACATTTCTAAGCGCGGTTAAAGCAAAGATCAAGTATTCAAAATCTTCCCTGCTTTTTTGTTCTTTTAATCCGGCGATGCCTTTTTCGAAGTCGAAAGTCCCGCCCTCCTTTTTAGCG